>PWHA01000314.1 GCA_003554685.1 Halanaerobiaceae bacterium | reverse complement strand
GTTTCTATTAAAACCCGGACCCGGGCCGCAGTTCCATCTTTTCCATTCAGCACCCGGACCTTATAATCGATAAGATATATGTCTTTTATTTCCGGATAAAAATTAATCAAAGCCTTTCGCAGGGCCTTATCAAGAGCATTTACCGGCCCCACACCCTCGGCTGCCGTATGAACCTGTTCCCCTTCCACCAGCACCTTGATGGTTGCCTCAGAATGGGGATTAATATCCTCCTTTTTATCGGTTAAAATTCTGACTCCCTCCAGACCAAAGAGCTTCTGATAGTCGCCCCGGCTTTTCTCCAGCAAGAGTTTGAGTGAGGCCTCAGCACCTTCGAAATAATAGCCCTGATGCTCCAGGTCCTTTATGGTTGCCAGTACTTCCTGTAAATCCTGGCTTTCGTCATCAAGTTCAATTCCCAGCTCCTCAGCTTTATAGATCAAATTGCTTTTACCGGAAAGTTCGGAAACCAGCACCCGGCGGTGATTACCGACAAGCTCAGGGTCCTCATGTTCATAGGTCCGGGCATTCTTGAGAATGGCATTAACATGAATTCCACCCTTATGGGCAAAGGCGCTTTCTCCCACATATGCGGCCTGAGCCGGAGGATTCAGGTTGGCCGCTTCACTGACAAAACGGGAGGTGGCGGTAATTCTTTTTAGCTTCTCCTGACTTACCATTTGATAATCATATTTCAGCTGAAGATTGGGGATAATGGCAGAAAGATTAGCATTGCCGCAGCGTTCCCCAAAACCATTGATGGTACCCTGCACCTGGGTTACTCCCTCTTCCACCGCCACCAGAGAGTTGGCCACTGCCACTTCGCAGTCATTATGAGCATGAATGCCCAGGGGAGTTGAAATCTGATCCTTTACCTCCCTGATAATCTCCCGCAGCCGGGAGGGCATGGTGCCGCCATTGGTGTCACAAAGAACCAGGGTATCGGCTCCCCCCCTCTCTGCCGCTTTCAAGGTCTTAAGAGCATAATCGGGGGAATCCTCATAACCATCAAAAAAATGCTCGGCATCAAAGTGGACCTCCAGACCCTGTTCTTTGAGATAGCTGACCGAACTTTCTATCATGGCCAGGTTTTCTTCCCGGCTGGTTTTAAGGGCTTCCTCAACATGAAGAATCCAGGATTTGCCCACCAGGGCGGCAGCCTCTGCCCCCGACTCCAGAATAGCCTGAAGGTTCCTATCTTCCTCCGGATCAATTCCTGCATGGCGGGTGCTGCCAAAGGCAGTCACCGTTAAGCCGGGAAGATTAAGTTCTTGAACCCGCTTAAAATATTCAATATCCTTGGGATTGGAACCGGGCCAGCCTCCCTCAACATAATCTATCCCGGTTTCGGCCAGTTTTCTGGTGATGTTAAGTTTGTCCTCGGTGGAATAGGAGACTCCTTCACGCTGCGTTCCATCCCGCAGGGTTGTGTCATATATTTTTATCATTGACTGCTTGATTCCTCCTATTCTAATATACTGCAAATGTAATCTCCGGCCTGAGAGGTGGAAAGACTGCCCCCCATATCGGCAGTTGTCTGATTCTGCTGCAGGGCACGATTTACTGCCAACTCCAGTTTGTCAGCTGCAGCGGGATGACCAAGAACTTCAACCATCATGGCGGCAGCCAGCAGAGCGGCTGTAGGGTTGGCCCTGCCCTCTCCTGCAATATCGGGAGCCGAACCGTGGACCGGTTCAAACATTGATACTCCCGAGGGATTGATATTTCCTGAGACAGCCAGACCCATGCCTCCCTGAATTTCAGCACCCAGATCGGTAATTATATCACCAAACATATTACAGGTCACCACCACATCAAATATTTCAGGATTCCTCACCAGCTTCATGGTCATGGCGTCAACCAGAATATGATCCTGCTCGACCCCGGGAAATTCCTCTCCCAGACTGGCAAAAACCCGCTGCCAGAGATCATGGGCATACTCCAGAACATTGCTCTTATCACAGAGGGTTAATTTCCCTCTCCGCTGTTTGGCATAACGATAGGCATAGCGGATGACTCTTTCCACTCCCTGATAGGTGTTGATCATCTCCTGAACGGCAACCTCCTGAGGGGTGTTCTTTTTGAGGAAACCACCGGAACCGCAGTAAAGCCCCTCAGTATTTTCCCGAACAACCAGGAAATCAATATCTTCAGGAGCGGTATCCTTGAGAGGAGTAAACTTTTCATCCAGAAGCTTGATGGGCCGGAGATTGATATATTGATCAAAAGAGAATCTCAGGTCCAGCAGAATCCCATGTTCCAGGACGCCGGGTTTAACCCGGGGGTCTCCCACCGCTCCCAGATAGATAGCATCAAAATTGGCCAGGTCACTTTTAGTTTCGGGACTGACCAGCTCTCCCGTCTCAAGATAATGATCAGCCCCCAGAGGGAATTCGCTAAATTTAACCTCCAGCTCGGTAATTTCTGAGAGTTTCTCCAGAGCTTTAATGCCCTGAGCCACGACCTCAGGGCCTATTCCATCTCCCGGAATTACGGCAATATTATAGACTGACATTGTCCTCACCTGCCTGTTCCCTGAGATAATTAATCAGGCCTCCGGCCTGAATCAATTTCTGCATGAAGTCCGGAAAGGCAACTGCCTGATATTCCTGATTTTTACTGAGATTGGTGATCAGGCCGGCAGCTATCTCTACCTGAACTTCATCACCCTGAAAAATATTTTCCACCGCTTCAGGACATTCCAGAATCGGCAGTCCAATATTCAGGGCGTTACGATAAAAAATCCGGGCGAAGGAACTGGCAATTACTGCGGAAACTCCGGCAGCTTTAATCGCCAGAGGAGCATGCTCCCGGGAACTGCCACAGCCAAAATTTTCTCCGGCCACAATCAGATCCCCCTCTGACATCCTGTCCCCAAAATCTGCATCCAGATCTTCCAGGCAGTGCCGGGCCAGCTCTGCAGGATCCGAGGTGTTAAGATAGCGGGCCGGTATTATCACATCGGTATCAATATCATCACCGTATTTCCATGCTTTTCCTTTAATATCCATGTTAAACAACCTCCCCGGGACTGATAATTCTGCCGGCAACGGCAGAAGCCGCTGCTACAGCCGGATTGGCCAGATAAACTTCGCTCTCAGGATGACCCATCCGTCCTACAAAATTTCGATTGGTAGTTGATATGGCCCGCTCACCGGCGGCCAGAACTCCCATATGACCGCCCAGGCAGGGTCCGCAGGTCGGAGTGCTGACTGCCGCTCCTGCCGCTATCAGGGTATCAATGATTCCCTCAGCCAGAGCCTGACGATAAATCTCCTGGGTGCCGGGAAATACCAGCAGCCGTACCCCGGGATGGCGCTCCCGGCCTTCCAGAATCTCAGCAGCCAGCCTGAGATCCTCGAGACGGCCGTTGGTACAGGAGCCAATCACCGCCTGATCTATTGCTATCTCGCCAACTTCACTGATGGCTCTGGTATTCTCCGGCAGATGGGGGTAGGCTACCTGAGGCTCGAGCTGACTGACATCATATTCTCTAACCTCATAATAATCTGCCCCGGGATCACTGAAATATTCGGTATATTCAGCAGTGGTTCTTCCCTTAAGATATTCCCGGGTTTTCTGGTCCGGGGCAATCAGGCCGCACTTCCCTCCGGCTTCAATGGCCATGTTTGCAATGGTCATCCGGCCGGCCATTGACAGGCCGGCAATAGTTTCTCCGGTAAACTCCATGGCCCGATAGAGAGCTCCGTCAACTCCAATATCTCCAATTACCTGCAGGATCAGGTCCTTGCCGCCAACCCAGTCCGGCAGCTCTCCCTGAAAAACAAACTTCATGGTTTCCGGAACCTTAAACCAGGCCTGACCGCTGGCCATGGCCGCAGCCATATCGGTGCTTCCCACTCCGGTGGCCAGGGCTCCCAGCGCTCCGTAGGTGCAGGTATGGGAGTCTGCTCCGATAATAATTTCACCGGGCCGCACCAGCCCCTGTTCCGGCAAAAGACAGTGCTCGATACCCATATCCCCAATTTCAAAATAATTTTCCAGCTGTTGCTCCCGGGCAAAATCCCGGAGCAGCCTGCTCTGTTCTGCAGAATTTATGTCCTTATTAGGGGTAAAATGGTCCGGGACCAGCGCAATCCGGCTGGCATCAAAGACCTTATCCACCCCGATCTTCTCAAATTCCTTAATTGCTACCGGTGCTGTGATATCATTACCCAGCACCAGATCAACCCCGGCCGTCACTATCTCTCCCGGCTCCACCCTGTCACGGCCGGAATGGGCAGCCAGTATTTTTTCTACCATTGTCATAGCCATTATCTTATCTTCCCTTCCGGCTCTTTGCTGCCATAATTTTATTGAGAGCATTGTTATAGGCCACAGCACTGGCTTTAATAATATCGGTACTGACGCCCCGGCCCAGATAGAGTTCCTCTTCATGCTCCACCTTAACCGTCACACTTCCCAGGGCATCCTTACCGCCGGTGATGGCATCAATCTTAAAGATATCCAGCCGGCAGTCCAGTCCGGCCACCCGGTTAATTGCTTCATAGGCAGCATCAATGGGTCCGCCCTCAGAACAGACCGATTCCAGCACCTTCTCGCCCTCTCTTTCCATGTGAACGGTGGCGGTAGAGATGCCGTTGCCGGTTACCACCTGCAAAAGCTTGAGCTGCAAAAGTTCCGGGCTCTGACCAAATTGATCCTCCACGATGGCCTCCAGATCCAGACCGGTTATTTCTCCCTTGCGGTCGGCCAGCTCCTTAAAGCGTTTAAAGCACTGATTCAGCTCCTCCCTGTTTAAATCATAGCCCATCTCAGCCAGCCGCTCCCGAAAGGCATGGCGTCCGGAATGTTTGCCCATCACAATCCGGTTCTTCTTGAGGCCGATTGTTTTGGCATCCATTATTTCATAGGTGGTTCTTTCTTTAATTACTCCATCCTGGTGAATGCCGGCCTCATGGGCAAAAGCATTCTTGCCAACCACAGCTTTGTTAAACTGAATATCCATGCCGGTCAGCTGACTCACCAGCCGGCTGGTGCGATAAATTTCCTGCAAATTGAGAGCAGTTTTCTGATCATAGTAATCCTGCCGGGTATTGAGAGCCAGAGCTATTTCCTCCAGAGCAGCATTGCCGGCTCTCTCTCCAATCCCGTTTACAGCACATTCAACCTGGGTGGCACCATTTTCTACCGCAGCAATGGAATTAGCCACTCCCATACCCAGATCATTATGGCAGTGGACACTTACCTCAGCCTGATTTATGTTAGAAACATTTTCACAAACATACCTGACCAGTTCACCGAACTCACCGGGAGTAGCATAGCCCACCGTATCAGGAATATTGATGGTGGTCGCCCCGGCCTCGATTACCGTCTGAAAGATTTTACAGAGAAAATCCCGCTCGCTGCGGGAGGCATCCTCGGCTGAAAACTCCACATCCTCGGTATAACCCTTCGCCCGTTTAACAGCTTCTACTGAGTTTTCCAGCACCTCAGAAGGGCTCTTTTTAAGTTTGAACTCCATGTGAATGGGAGAGGTGGCGATAAAGGTATGAATCCGGGGATTGCTGGAATCCTTGATTGCCTCCCAGGCCCGGTCAATATCCTCAAAGTTGGTCCGGGCCAGAGCTGCTATTGTCGGTCCTTCAACCTCCCGGGCTATTTTCTGCACCGCCTGAAAATCACCCTGAGAAGCCACGGGAAAACCGGCCTCAATCACATCAACGTTCAACCGGGCCAGCTGCCGGGCAATCCGCAATTTTTCTTCGGCATTCAGGCTGACTCCCGGTGACTGTTCTCCATCTCGCAGGGTTGTATCAAATATTTTTACTGTCATTTTTCCCAGCCCCTTTACTCTTTTATCCATCTCATCATGCCGCGAAGTTTGCTGCCAACCCTTTCTATCTGATGATTGGCATCCCTCTCTTTGCGCTTGTTATAGGAAGGCCGGCCGGCCTGATTCTCCAGCAGCCAGCGCTTGGCAAACTCACCGTTCTGGACTTCCTGCAGCAGCTTCTGCATGGCCTCCCGGGACTTCTCATTGATCACCTTTTTGCCGGAGGTCAAATCACCATATTCAGCAGTATCAGAAATGGAATCCCGCATATTGGCAATACCGCCTTCATACATCAGGTCCACAATCAGTTTAAGTTCATGGAGGCATTCAAAATAGGCAATCTCGGGCTGATAGCCAGCCTCAACCAGGGTTTCAAAACCTGCCCGAACCAGCTCGGTTGTCCCGCCGCAGAGTACAGCCTGTTCTCCAAAGAGATCGGTCTCTGTCTCCTCTTTAAAGGTTGTCTCAATCACCCCGGCCCGGGTACCGCCGATACCCTTGGCATAGGCCAGCGCTAAATTTTTAGCCTGACCGGTAGCATCCTGATAAAGGGCTAAAAGGCAGGGCACCCCTGCACCCTGAGTATAAACCCGGCGCAGCAGATGGCCGGGACTTTTCGGGGCCACCATAAACACATCAACTTCTCCAGGAGGAACAATCTGATCAAAATGAATGTTAAAGCCGTGGGAGAAGACCAGAGCATTGCCGGCTTCAAGATTGGGCTCAATGGCCTGCTGATAGACCGATTTTTGGACAACATCGGGCAGCAGCACCTGGACTATATCAGCCTGTTCGGCTGCCTCGGCTACCGGCAGGGGTGAAAAACCATCGGCAACCGCCTCTTCGTAGCTGGCTCCGCCCTGGCGCTGACCCACAATCACCTTCAGGCCGGAATCCCGCAAATTCTGAGCCTGGGCATGACCCTGACTTCCGTAACCTATAACTGCAATGGTTTTATCTTCAAGTTTAGCCAGATCAGCATCGGCATCGTAATACATGTCTACCATTTGTTATTCAGCTCCTCTATTTATTATTTCCCGGTAAATTCCAGTAAATTTGATAACAGCTTAAGCAGTATTCTCTTCTGATTCCGCAGTATTCTTTGCTGTTTCTTCGAGATTATTCGAGATTAATTATTTTTTCCCTCTGGTCATGGCAATCTTTCCGGTCCTGACAAGTTCAATAATGCCGTAGGGCTCCAGCAGCTCCTCCATGGCATTTATCTTGCCTTCATCTCCGGTGATCTCAACCATGACAGAATCATTGGCCACATCCACAATTTCGCCCCGAAAAACATCAACAATCTGAATTATTTCCGAACGGGTGGAATAATCGGCCCGGACCTTGATAAAGGCCATGCTCCGGCTGACAGCCGGATCATTGGTAATATTGCTTACCTTGTAAACTACAATCAGTTTGTTTAGCTGCTTTTCCAGCTGCTCCAGAACCCTCTGACTGCCACAGACCACCAGGGTTATCCGGGAGACATCCTCTTTTTCGGTCTGTCCCACCGAGAGACTCTCAATGTTAAATCCCCGGCGGCTGAAGAGGCTGGCAATCCTGGCCAGCACTCCCGATTCATTGGCTACCTGAACTGCTACAGTATGCTTCATTCTGATTCCTCCTCCAGTATCATCTCATAGAGACTGCCGCCCGGCGGTACCATGGGAAAAACATTTTCCTCAACCTCTATCAGACAGTCCAGCAGATAAGGACCCGGCTCTGCCAGAGCCCTCTCCAGGGCCGGCCTGACATCCTCCGGTTCTGTAATCTTCTCAGCCTTAATTCCATAAGCCTCCGCCACTTTGATAAATTCAGGAATCATTTCGGGACAGTCCTCACCCGGTTCCGAACAGCGGGGGGGACAATCAGCCCGTCGCCTTAAGCAGGTAGAGGAGTATCTTTTATCCAGGAACATCTCCTGCCACTGTCTGACCATGCCTAAATACTGGTTATTAAAAATAACCATCTTGACCGGCAGATTATTTTTAGCCGCCGTGGCCAGCTCCTGAATGTTCATCTGAAAACTGCCGTCGCCGGCCAGCAGAAATACCGGAGCCTCTTTATTTCCGACCTGCACTCCCAGCGAGGCGGGAAAACCATAGCCCATAGTACCAAGCCCGCCGGAGGTGATAAACTGCCGGGGATGGCTATACTTAAAGAACTGAGCAGCCCACATCTGATGCTGACCCACTTCGGTGACAATAAAGGCCTCTCCCTCAGTCAGACTGTCAATCTCTTCAATAATCGGACCGGGAGACAGCCGGCCGTTTTCCCCGATTTCACTGCACTTTCTGCAGTCCATGTCTTTCCATTCCTGAATCTGAGAACCCCAGCCGTTGCCTGATTTCTCGGTTACTTTTTTATTTAACTCTGTCAGAATACCTTTAACATCACCTACAATGGGAATATCAATCGCTACCCGCTTCCCTACCTCGGCAGGATCTATATCTATATGAATAATCTCGGCTTCCTGAGCAAACTCATCAAGCTTGCCGGTTACCCTGTCATCAAAACGGCAGCCCACAGCGATAATGAGATCGGCATGGGAGATGGCCATATTGGCCTCGGTGCTGCCGTGCATTCCCAGCATACCCAGGCTGAGTCTGCTCCTCTCATCAAAAGCTCCCAGACCCGTCAGGGTAGTGGTAACCGGTATTTGAGCTTTTTCAGCCAGCTGACGCAGTTCGCTGCTGGCTCCGGAAATAATCACACCACCACCGGCATAGAGTACCGGCTTGCGGGACTGATTAATTTTCTCAGCAGCTTTCTTGATCTGCAGGGGATGTCCCCGGTAGTTAGGTTTATAGCCCCGGAGATCAACTCTGTCAGGGTAAGAAAATTCCACCTCCTGCATCATGATATCCTTGGGAATATCAACCAATACCGGGCCCGGCCTGCCGCTGCCGGCTATATGAAAGGCCTTCTTGATAATTCGAGCCAGGTTTTCGGTTTTCTGCACCAGATAATTGTGCTTGGTAATCGGCATGGAAATGCCGGTTATATCTGCCTCCTGAAAGGCATCGGTCCCCAGCATATGACTGGGAACCTGGCCGGTAAAAGCTACCAGGGGCACAGAATCCATATAGGCTGTTGCCAGTCCGGTAACCAGATTGGTGGCTCCGGGACCGGAGGTGGCAATGACAACACCGGTTTTTCCGGTAGAACGGGCATAGCCATCAGCAGCGTGAATTCCTCCCTGCTCATGATGGGGAAGAATATGTTCAAAATCCGAATCGTAAAGTTTATCATAAATGGGCAGCACGGTACCACCAGGATATCCAAAAATTGTCTCTACTCCTTCCCGGGAGAGAGATTTAACAAATATCTCTGCTCCGGTGCATCTCTTGGTCAAAATAATCACTCCTCTCCAAAAATCTTAAATATCAACCTTATCTGCAGGTTATTTGTCCTATAAAAAGAAAAATCCAGAGTCCAATATTTCATCTAAAGCATTTCAGAAACACCTGAAATATTGTCCCGGCAGGAGCTGCTAGGGCAGCAGGCAAAGCAGGAACGAAGATGAAATTGACTCCAGGGCGAAGAATTTATTCAGTTAAAATATCAAGGGCTTCCCCATGCAGAGCTTCAGTCATATAGGGAATACCCGTCAATTCTTCAACCTCCCTGTTACCCGACATTAGATCTGCCCGGGATATTTCAGTTATATTAAACTTCCTCACCCCGGCCAGTAACTGCTTGAGGCC
>PWHA01000030.1 GCA_003554685.1 Halanaerobiaceae bacterium | reverse complement strand
TTTTATATTTTTCCACAACCTCATCCAGTTTATCTTCCAGTGTAGAAATATCCATCTTCTCACCTCATCATTTTTTAACCTCATGGCAGTGGCGGCAGCGGGCTTCATATACTTCCTCTGCCCCCACCATGATCACAGGATCCTCATAACTGGCCGGTTCTCCATCGATCAGCCGCTGGGTTCTGGTAGCCGGCTCCCCGCAGACCACGCAAATAGCATGAAGTTTTTCAATATACTCAGCTCTGGCCATTAGTTCCGGCACCGGACCAAAGGGCTCACCGCGAAAATCCCGATCCAGCCCGGCCAGGATTACTCTCTTACCTCTGTCTGCCAGATCTTCGGCAGCTTCTACTATCCGGGGATGAAAGAACTGAGCTTCATCAATACCAACCACCTCAATCTCTTCCTCCACCCGCTTTAATATCTCCTCTGGATGGTCAACTGCCAGAGCTTCAATTCTGTCCCCATTGTGAGAAACTATACTGCTTCTGTCATACCTGTCATCCAGAGCCGGTTTAAAAACACGGGCTTCATGCCTGGCAATTCTGACCCGGCGCAGCCTTCTAATTAACTCTTCGCTCTTACCGCAGTACATGGGCCCAACAATTATCTCTATCCAGCCGCTTTTGCTGATTTTATACATTAACTTCCCCCCAGACTGTTAGTCAACTCAACTAGCAAATCATTTACCTGCTTTGTTTTTCCCGGAAATTACCGGGAAAACAATCACAGCTTATCAAATCCGGATTTTTTCTGATTATACTCTGAGCCCGGGAAAAAGCTGGAGAATAAAATTACCCTGGACCGGGCTGCAAAAAAAAAGCAGAGCAATGCCCTTGCCCTGCTCCAGCCAGCTTATTTTTTTAGCTAATTTTCCTCTGCTTTTTCAGCAGTATCAGCTGTTTCATCTTCCTGACTCTCTTCCTCGGCCTCTTCGGCTTCAGAAGTATCAACCCGTCCATATTTTTCATTAAATCTTTCAACCCGACCACCCCTGGCAGCAGTACGCTGCTTACCGGTATAAAAGGGATGGCAGCTGGAACACACTTCAACTCTGATATCATCTCCGGTAGAAATTGTCTCATATTCTTCTCCACAGGCACAGTAAATCGTGGTGGAGTTAGTCTCCGGATGAATTCCTTCTTTCAAGATACTCACCTCTTTCCAACATTTTTTGCTAAACTGATTATATCACAGCCCTTTTTGCGATGCAACCAGTATTATCTCACTGCATTTCTATTATATCACTGCTTTTTAGCTATTGAAAACCCGGCCGAGAGCTGACAGCAGTTCCCTGTTATTGCTGGTATTATTTATCTGGCGGATCAGAGTCTGCATGATTTCTGCTGAATCCATATCTGTGGTCTGACGGCGGAGCTGCCAGATAGTCTGCATTTCCTCGTCTTCCAGCAGAAGTTCTTCCTTACGGGTCCCGGAACGATGGAGATCAAGGGCGGGAAAGATTCGCTGCTCAGCCAGCCGGCGGTCCAGGTGGAGTTCCATATTACCGGTGCCCTTAAATTCTTCATAGATCATATCATCCATCCGGCTTCCGGTGTTAACCAGAGCAGTTGCCAGCACGGTAAGGCTGCCGCCTTCTTCTATATTGCGGCCGGCCCCAAAAAATCTTTTGGGGAAATGCATGGCGGTGGGATCCAGTCCCCCGGAAAGAGTCCTGCCGCTGGGAGGGGTTGTAACATTGGCTGCCCGGGCCAGCCTGGTAATACTGTCTAGCAAAATTACTACATCATGGCGATGCTCGACCAGGCGCTTGGCCTTGGCCAGAGCCAGTTCAGAAACCTGAATATGATCATCAGCAGGATGGTCAAAAGTTGAGCTGACAACTTCAGCATCCACCGATCTTTCCATATCGGTAACCTCCTCGGGCCGCTCATCAATCAGGAGAATCATCATCCTGGCATCGGGATAATTCTCCCGGATACTGTTGGCAATTTTTTTCAGCAGAACAGTTTTTCCGGCCTTGGGAGGAGAAACAATCAACCCTCGCTGTCCCAGTCCGATTGGAGATATTATATCCACCAGCCGGCTGGAAACTTCCCGGGGATGGTGTTCCAGTCTCAGCCTCTCCCGGGGATAAAGGGGAGTGAGATCATCAAAATAAGCCCTTTCAGTTGCTCTTTCCGGATCCTGATAGTTTACAGCCTCAATTCTTAAGAGGGCAAAATATCTTTCATTTTCCTTGGGTTCTCTCACCTGACCGGAGACCACATCACCGGTTCTGAGGTCAAAGCGCCGGATTTGTGAGGCTGAAATATAAATATCGTCACTGGAAGGCAGATACTTAGAAGGCCGAATAAAACCATAGCCTTCAGTTTCAATGACCTCCAGTACCCCCTCGGCAAAAATATTGCCGCCCTTTTCGGTTTCCTGTTTAAGCAGGGCAAAAACAAGATCCTTTTTCCGCATGCGGGTATAACCTGAAATTTCCCTTTCCTGGGCAATTTCATGCAGTTCGGTAATGGTCTTTCGCTCTAGTTCTGAAATATTCAATATAAATCACCTGCTAATAAATTTTAGTAAAGGGGCAGAGCTGTTCCCGTAATATAAAGAAAAAATATAGTCAGGAAATAAATTAACAGCAGAAGAGCAGCTCCCCATCCCAGCCTTAAAATAGATTTGCGGGAACGATAAAAAAGCCCCAGCATAAT
This sequence comes from Halanaerobiaceae bacterium, assembly GCA_003554685.1. Classification (GTDB taxonomy): domain Bacteria; phylum Bacillota; class Halanaerobiia; order Halanaerobiales; family Halarsenatibacteraceae; genus T1SED10-84. The sequence continues at coordinate 6,835 of PWHA01000030.1, read as the reverse complement.
CAAAACTGTCATTAATAGAGATGAAAAGAGGGGAAGGAGATTTGCCGGACTGGAAGCAGCCAGCAGACTGCCGGGAAAGAATCCATCTATCCAGACCAGAATCAGAAGGTTTATCAGATTGCTCCCCAGCACATTTCCCACAGCCAGATTGAAGGCTCCAATTCTGAAAGCTGTCAGGGAAGTCACCAGTTCTGGCAGAGAAGTCACCGCTGCCAGCAGCACCGGTCCCAGAAAGGTGTGACCCAGGCCGGTAACAACAGCAAGTTCATCAGCAGTTGTGGTCAGGCGTCTGCCTGCCAGCAAAATTATGACTGCTGCCAGGACAAAAATCAAATAGGCCTGATCCAGGGAAAAACGTGGTATAGCAATCCTGTCCAGATGGGTTGACTCAGAAGGACCGCTCAACTCAGAAGATATATCAGCAATTAAAACTTCTGCTTCTGCAGGAGAAAGGCGGTTGTGATAACGGTAAATAAGACGAAGACCCAGGAGATAGACTACAATCAGGAGCAGGCTTTCAGGACCCATCCAGAAAGATGGAGGAGAAATTCCCATGATGGTATAGATAACAAGGGCCGTTCCAATCAGGCCGCTCATAAGTATCATCAGCATCCCGGGCATCAGCTGAGCCAGATTTACCTTAAGCATCAGCGGTCCCGGCCCCTCCAGCACATCAATCAGGGCCAGAACTGCCAGGTTAAAGATGCTACTGCCCAGGATATTACCCAGGGCCAGATCCGGGGCTGAAATCATGGCAGCTGTACTGCCCGTTACCAGTTCCGGCAGAGAGGTAGCAGCCGAAAGCAGTATGGTACCCACCAGCAGCTGACCCAGACTGGTTTTTTCAGCAATTATTTCTGCAGCCCTGGTAAGCATAATTCCGGCAGCAATTATTAAAACAGAAGATAGGATAAACACCAGCCAGAGCAAACCAATCACCTGCTTTTAGAAATCAAGGCCCTGCCACATTCAGAAAAGGGCAGGGCCAATAGTTAGCCAAATTTACCAGGCTTTACCGTTGCTGCCAAAGGCCCGAATCTTTTCTTTAACCTTCTCAGCCATTGCTTCTCTGGCAGGACCGCAGTACTTACGGGGGTCATAAAGCTCGGGATCATCAGCCAGCACTTCTCTTAATTTAGCGGTAAAGGCCTGCTGAAAATCGGTATTAACATTAATTTTGCGAATTCCCATGCCAATGGATTTCTGAACATCGGAATCAGGAACACCGGAGGCTCCATGAAGTACCAGAGGAATATCAACCTTTTCATTGATAGCCTTAAGACGGTCAAAATCCAGTTCAGGATCGCCTTTATAGACACCATGAGCTGTTCCAATTGCCACTGCCAGACAGTCCACCCCGGTTCTTTTCACAAATTCCACGGCTTCATCAGGATCGGTCATGGCAGCCTCCCTTTCAGTAACAGTAATTTCATCCTCACTGCCTACCAGCCGACCCAGCTCAGCCTCTACCGTAACTCCTACAGCATGAGCAGCCTGGACAACTTCTTTAGTATTAGCTATGTTTTCTTCAAAGGGGTGTTTCGATGCATCAATCATAACAGAAGAATAACCCTTCCTGATGCACTTCATGGCGGCATCAAAGCTCCCTCCATGATCCAGATGCAGAGCAACCGGCAGATCGGTATTCTTGAGGAAACCCTCAACCATCCCTATAACATGATCCATACCCATATATTTGATGGCGCCTTCACTGGTTGCCAAAATTAATGGTGATTTTTCCTCTTCGGCAGCCTGAATTATGGCCTGCAGTGATTCCAGATTGTTAACATTAAAACCACCAACTCCGTAACCTTCTTCATCAGCTCTCTGTAAAATTTCTGCCATTGGTACCAGATTCATACTTTACCACTCCCTGTTTTGATATTAGTTTTTCTGTAACTATCCTCTGGTTTATCCAGAAAAAAAATAAAAAATTGACCGGCTAAAAACCATTAAGTAAAAAATCCTGCTTCTGCTGCACTCCTCCGTATTGTATCTAAAAGCTCTCACTATTTCAAGTTAAACCAGGTACAAAACAAATATTTTCACTAAAAAATACAGCCCGCTGTTCGGACCGGTACCTGCCATAAATTACAGCAAACAATATAAGCAATAAAATCAATAAAAACTCATTTTTATAAACCAATTATGGTATTAAAACTCTCAGGAATCAATTTCTCAAAGAATAGAATTAGGGGCCGGAATTATGAGGTGAGGTGTTGGTTCTATATCTTAAGAGCAGATTGTCAAAACTTTCTAACCTGTTTATATCATGGGGAGAGCTGGCAGGAATGGAAAGTGCACCGGCGCAGACCTGACAGGTCAGAACTATCTGCTCGGAGAGAAGCTCAATATGGACTTCCCGGGAGCCGCATTCACAATTTAAATCGCCCCGGGCAGCAAAATCATGAAGAATATCAAGAGCTGTAAGCATAACCTTGGGGTCGGCAAAATCATCAAAACCCAGGCCATCTGTTAAAAGTTCCAGTTCCCTCTGCTGACGATTTATCTCATGCTGAAGCAGGCTAAAGGGGCCATAATAACCAAGATTCAATCTGGTTCTGGGGCAGCTAAGGGTTTGAACTCTGCCGGCATTCCAGACCCGCTTCTCAGGAATAGAGATTTTATGGTAACGGCCACAGGCCAGACAGTAGGGACTGACAATAAAATCTCCGGCAGAACGCTGGACTTCAATTTTATTATGCCCGCATTCACAATCCAGATATAATTTATTATCACCGGAAAGATGAAAAATATTTAATTTATGAGTCTCCAGCTTGCCGCAATCAGAACAGCGCAGAGCCAGAGATGCTGTTTTTTCTATTATCATAATGCCAGAACCGGTTCTAATTCAGCTCCGGTTCCCTGGGCCCCTCCCTGTATTTTTACTTATTCTGCACCATCCAGTAAAATCCTCTTTTCCAGAGAAAATTAATTACCCTTTCCTGCTATCAGGACTATAACTAACTATCTTTTTCTCTTTTTGCTGCTTTTGTTCAATTCACCTGCTCTTAAGCTCAATTCACCTACTCTTAAAAGAAAAACCGACCGGAAATTTTCCGGTCGGGGTTGATTATACTAAATCATTCAAGCAAATTTTTAACTAATTGCTGTACAGGAAATTTCAACCTTCACATCTTTGGGCAGGCAGCTGACCTCAACAAAGGCCCGGGCCGGTGGTTCATTTTCAAAAAAACCGGCATATATCCGGTTGATTTCAGTAAAGTCCACCAGATTAGCAGCATAAATATTTACCTTCACAACCTGAGATAGAGAACTGCCTGCTTCCAGCAGGATTGCTTCCATGTTTTTCAAAACCTGTTCGGTTTGCTCATCGACACTCCCGGAAATAAGTTCCCCTTCAGGAGTCAGGGGAATCTGTCCGGAAACAAAGATCAGCTCGCCGGCTTTTACTGCCTGAGAATAAGCTCCAATGGCAGCCGGAGCTTCCGAAGTGCTGATAATTTCTTTTTTCATTTAAAAGTCACCTTCCCTGAAACTCAATATTTTCTTTATTGAGAAAGGCCTGCAAACCTCGTTTCTGGTCCTCGGTACCAAAGCAGAGAGCAAAGGCATTTATTTCATAGGAATCACCCTTTTCCACTCCCTCTTCCAGGCCAAAGTTCACAGCTTCCTTTGTCAGTTTTAAAGCTATCGGTGCCTGGCCGGCTATTTCCCGGGCCAGCTCCCGGGCCCTATCCTTAACCTGGTGATGCTCGACAATTTCATTAACTAATCCCAGTTCCAGGGCCTTTTCTGCATCTATCTTTCTCCCGGTATAAAGAAGCTCCTTGGCCTTTCTTACTCCCACCAGTCTGGCCAGCCGCTGGGTACCGCCATAACCGGCTATAATACCAAGACCGGTTTCCGGCTGGCCAAAAACCGCTTCCTGACTGGCAACCGCCAGATCACAGGCCATCATAAGTTCATTACCCCCTCCCAGGCAGTAACCATTTACAGCGGCAATCACCGGACGGGGAAACTCTTCAATCTGCTGCATCAATTGATGGCCATCCCGGGAAAACTCCCGAGCTTCACTCATGGATAATTCCTTCATTTCAGCGACATCAGCTCCGGCAACAAAGGATTTATCCCCTGATCCGGTAATTATCAACACCCTGATCTCAGCCTTTTCCAGCTCCAGCAGGGCCTTCTTTAATTCAGAAATTACGGCAGAATTCAAAACATTATACTTATCCTCGCGGTCAATAAAGAGCTCTCCAATCCTGTCAGCAATTTCTATCCTGATATTTATAAATTCTCTCACCGAGCATCTCCCCCTCTTTCAGGCTATCTAAAAATTAATTTAGACTTTATAATTTAGACTTTATAAAGATAAACCGGGATACTCCTGTCTGGCAGGGCACCACATAATATGAAATTTAATACTGAATGTTTTTTAGTTCATATTTTTCAAGTTTAGATTTACAGACTAAAAATTTTAATATAGGCTGAAGACACAGTTAATAAGCTAAAAGTAAAGTTAAAACCCAGTAAAATAAGGACTAACTGTAGCTGTAAAATCCCTGACCGCTCTTACGGCCCAGCTGATCGGCCCGGACTTTCTGCCGCAGCAGGGGGCAGGGACGATATTTGTCCTCCCCCAGTTCTTCCTGGAGAGTTTCCATTATGGCCAGACAGACATCAATCCCTATCATATCTGCCAGGGCCAGAGGTCCAATTGGATGGTTGGCACCATTTTTCATGGCCGTATCAATATCACCGGCTGATGCAACACCTTCCTGCAGCAAAAAGGCAGCTTCATTGATCATGGGGATAAGTATCCTGTTAACAATAAATCCGGGAGACTCCTGGACTTCAACCACTGTCTTGCCAGCAGCAGCCACAAAATCCTGACATTCCTGAATAATCTCCTCGGAGGTGGTCAGCCCCCGAACTATTTCCACCAGTTTCATCACCGGCACGGGATTAAAGAAATGAATTCCCAGGACTCTTTCCGGATTGGCTACGGTGGCAGCAATTTCAGTAATACTAAGTGCGGAGGTATTGGTTGCCAGGATAGTGTCATCCTCACAGATGGTATCAAGATCCTGAAATATTTTCTTCTTTACCTCCATTTGTTCGGTAGCAGCTTCAATTATCAGTTCTCTATCCCTGAAATCCTTAAGATCGGTGGTGATTTCTATATTATTAAGGGTTTTCTGCTTTTTATCGGGAGTAATTCTTTCTTTTTCCACACTGCGGTTTAAATTCATTTCTATGCTTTCCAGAGCATCTTCCACATACTGGGTCTTGATATCTTGAAGTATTACTTCTGAACCTGCTCCTGCTAAAAACTGGGCAATTCCTCTGCCCATAGTGCCGGCTCCCACAATACCGATCTTTTCCATGATACAACCTCCTTAAGAATTATTTTTATCCAGCCTTTCAGCCAGTTCAGCTACTCTTATACCAAGTTTCCGGGATAAATCCCCGGTTCTGTCATCCTCAGATATTTTCTGCCACCCGCTGTCAGTCTGCATGGTACCGGTGATGAGATTGGGTTCTGTGCGGGGATCCCCGGCAGCTCCAACAACAAGCATGCCCTGAAGCAGAGCAAAATAATGCAGGTTTGTAATAACCTGACTGGCTCCACCCTCCCTTAGACCGGAAGTGCTTAAAGCAGCAAAGGGTTTATCCTGGAGTAAATGACCGCGCATTTTTAAATAGCGGGTGCGGTCCAGAAAATTTTTCATAACTCCCGGTACTGCACCAAAATAGGAAGGGGCAGCAAAAATTAACCCTGCAGCTTCCAGCAAATTGGAACTTACTTCCTCCAGTTCATCGGTCTGGACACATCTTTCCTCTTTAAGACAGCTGTTGCAGCCCCGACAGTGTTTGATAGTTCTGTCTGCCAGCTGAATTAAACGGGTGTCTGCCCCGGTCTGACGGGCGCCTTCCAGGGCACTTTCCAGCAAAAATTCGCTGGCCTGTTTTCGGGGACTGCCATTAACTCCCACGATTAACATCAAACATCCCCCCCAATGAAAATATTATTCCACCACAAATCTGACGATGTAAATATATTGTTATACCACAAAGCTGAGATTAATCATCATCAATAAATCCCTTCAGCTTCTTAAATCTTTCTACATGTTCGATATTCTCAAAACAAACGCCAAAGGCTTCGGTTTCATAACTGCTTCCGGCAAAACGCCCCTCTCTGAGACCATTGTTAATGGCTTCCTTTACCAGACCCACCGCCTGAGTGGAACGGCTGGCTATATCACCGGCCAGCTCCCGGCTAGAACGCAGCAAATCTCTGGGAGTAACCAGGCGATTGACCAGGCCAATTTCATAGGCCAGACTGGCATCAATAATATTTCCGGTAAAGAGCATCTCCTTTGCCCGGCCTACTCCAATCATCTGCGGCAATCTCTGGGTTCCATCAAAACAGGGAACCAGTCCCAGTTTAACCTCTGGCTGGCCGAAACGGGCCCGGCTGGATGCCAGCCTCAGATCACAGGCCAGAGCAATTTCCATTCCGCCCCCCAGAGCATAACCGTTTACTGCTGCAATGACAACCTTATTGGTTTCTTCAATTAAATTACAGATATTCTGTCCCAGCCGGGAAACCCGGCGGGCTTCATCGGCAGAGAGCTCTTCCAGCCAGTTGATATCGGCACCAACTGTAAAAGAACGGGAACCCCGTCCGGTCAAAATTGCAACCGCTATTTCATCATCCTGAAAAACTTCCTGCAATCCCTCCTTCAGTTCCAGCAGCATTTCATGGTGATAGGCATTGAGAACCTCGGGACGGTTCAAAATAACCTCTGCTAGAGGTTCATCTCGGGTGATGCTAATATATTGATAGCTCATTATCCAGGCCTCCTCC
>PWHA01000329.1 GCA_003554685.1 Halanaerobiaceae bacterium | reverse complement strand
TTAGAGGATTTAAGCGCGCCTGTAGCTCAGTCCGGATAGAGCAACGGACTTCTAATCCGTAGGCCGCAGGTTCGAATCCTGCCGGGCGCACCATCTTACCTTACCGAAATATCAATGATGTCGGGCCTCCCTCCTTCCCCAGGATGGAGGCTTTTTTTCTTGAAATGTGCCATTTTTGTGCCATTTCAGTCCCCTTGTAGATGTTACTATTTTTATTTTTGTTGATATTAACTCAAAATTACGAGATTCCATTAATAGTAAATGAGTTATATATTTAATCATCAGTAAATGCAAAAACATCAATAAATTGACTTCAACAGCTAAAATTTATGTTGAAAAGAGGTATGGATATGCAGCTGTTACAGTAAATTTATCATTAATCTGATAAATAAGTAATCCAGCATAATTTTAAGTTTTAATTATGGTATTCCGGTATTGTATCTGACTATACAATAAACGGCTGCTTCCTGTGCTACAATTAAAGCAGTTGAACGGCAATGAAGCTGCTTTTTTCTGTAAAAAAACACGGTGAAATGTCAGGGAGGTTTAACTGATGAATTTAATAAAAGATAAGAAGATATTTCTGAGATATGTGATTTTCCTGCTGGCGGTTTTTTCTCTGTTGCTGAGCTTTACCGGTCAGGGTCTGGCAATCGAGGTGGGAGAAACTCCCCAGGATGTTGATGATGTCTTTATCTATGAGCCTGAAGGGGTAGAGGTTGAAAGCTGGGTGGAAAATCTGGAGATTCCCTGGCAGTTGATTTTTCTACCTGAAAGCGATCGGGCCCTGGTTACCGAGCGTCCGGGCCGAATCAGGCTAATTGAAAACGGCAGTCTGGCTGAAGTAAACTATGCTGAGCTGGAGGTGGCCCATATTGGCGAAGGCGGTCTTCTGGGTCTGGCTCATCATCCTGAATTTCCAGCAGAGCCCTATATCTATACAATGTATACCTATCAGCATGAGGATGGAAATTATTATAACCGGATTTCCCGTCTGACGGATCGGGGAAGTTCTGCTGACAGTGAAGAGGTTATCCTGGATAACATACCGGCAGCCCGGATTCACAACGGCGGGCGGATCAAGTTTGGGCCGGATGACAGGCTTTACATTACTACTGGAGATGTCGGCCAGCCTGGCCTGGCTCAGAGAAAGGATAATCTGGCCGGCAAAATATTACGGCTTAACCCTGATGGATCGTTGCCTGAAGATAACCCCTACCAGGACTCACCGGTCTACAGCCTGGGCCACCGCAACCCTCAGGGACTGGCCTGGAACTCTGCAGGTGATTTATTTATTAGTGACCACGGACCTTCGGGAGAAAACGGTCTGCAGGCCAAGGATATGATCAAACTGATTGAGCCCGGAGGAAATTATGGCTGGCCGAATAGGATTGGATATTTTGGGGATGGCGAATATCATGATCCCCTGATAATGTGGCCTGATGCTGCTGTACCGCCTTCGGGAGCAGTCTTTCTGGATGATGTGCTTTATGTTGCCACCCTGAGAAGCAGAGCTCTGCTGAGGATTTCTTTTGAGACAGAGGATGAGCTCCAGTATCAGGCCGCTGAGATTAAGCGCTGGTTTGCCCGGGATAATTATTCCGGCAGATACGGCCGGCTTCGAGATGTTAATTCAGGGCCTGATGGCAGTCTTTATCTCCTGACCAGCAATAGGGACGGCCGGGGCAGCCCTCTGCCTGGAGATGATAAAATTTATCGGCTGAAAATCGATAATTAACTGGTGGGAAATTTAAAATAAAGCGGCATTTAAAATAGCAAAATTAAGAGATAAAAATTTGTTGCTAACACTTGACAAATAAAGCTTTACAGGTTATAATCAAATACGCAAAGAAACACAAAGAAACAAAAAATTGAATTCAAAATTGTCGCAATGAAGGTTTGCAGCAATATATATTTTATGTGGTGGATGTAGCTCAGTCGGTTAGAGCGCAGGATTGTGGATCCTGAGGCCGAGGGTTCGAACCCCTTCATCCACCCCATTTTTTATTTAAAACAGAATTTTTAAACCGGATTTTTCGGGAAAACTCAGGAAGGATTTTTCCCTGAAAGAAGAAATTCTTTTTAATTCAACAGGAGTCTTTATAAAATTTGAACAGAGTTTTTAAAATTATAAATTTTATACATAAAATTATAATCCCCTTAAAGTCAGCAGTTGAAATAATCTGCTGCTTTAAGGGGATTTTTAGTTTCAATTCGGATATTTTTCAACTTCCTCTGCCTGGCTTTAAATCCCGAAGATTGGATTATTGAGTCTCAGGCTGTCGAGCAGGAGACCCAGGTTAGCTAGCAGCAGTGAATTTTATTTTACGAACGGCTGGGCTTGAACATGCTGTTTAATTTGGGTACGGTTAAGTTCATTGCTATGATAGCAAAGGTCGTTCCTTCGGTAAATTCATAAACTCCCGGTGTCTGCCAGCCCCACCAGCGCATGGCCATTATAATCAGGCCGATGCCGACTCCAAAGATAATCTGACCCCGGGGGTACCTGGGTGAGGACATCGGGTCGGTTGCCATAAAGAAAGATCCCAGAATCAGGCTGCCGGCAAAGAAATGAAACAGAGGATTCTGACCGGAGACCAGCGAAAGCACCAGCACAGTTGCCAGAATGCTGGCAGGAATTCTCCAGCGGGCATATTTTTTATAGATCAGGTAGGCTGCTCCCATCAGCAGAAGCAGGGCAGATATTTCCCCGATTGTTCCTGGGATTCTTCCCAGGAAGAGATCCAGCACCGCGGTTGTTTCGCCTGTTTCCCGAAAAATTTCCAGAGGGGTTGCAGCGGTTGCCATATCAACAGGGCTGCGCCAGGGCAAAATAGAATCCGGGAAGATAAAGAGATAGAAAAGCCGGCCAAAGATAGCGGGGTTAAAGAGGTTTTTGCCAAAACCGCCAAAGAGCTGCTTGCCGACAATTATACCGAAGGCTGCTGAAATTCCCAGAGCATAAAGGGGAGTGGAAATTGAAACGGCCAATGAGAGCAGCAGGCCGGTAACAGCGGCACTGCCATCCTTGACTGTAATCTTTTGCCCGGTAATTTTTTGATATAGGGCTTCAGCTAAAACTGCAGAGGCTACACCGGTTATGATAAGTAATAAAGCCTGCAGACGATAGGCATAAACTGCATATATAGCCGCCGGAGTTAAAGCCATCAGCATACCGTACATCATTTTCATAAAAGATACCTCCAGTTTTTTGCTGTATTCTTTTGACATTATTTCCTGCATGTTATTTATAATATCATAAAACTGAATAATTGTTAACTAATCTTGTTGGTTTTTTGCCAGAATTTAAACTTAACGAGTAAAATTGTCACCTAATTTCAGCAGGGAAAACAGCTTCAATCTTGAATTGTTTATATGCAGTTAAAAATAGACTGCTGTAAAATTGGACTGTTAGCAAATATTTTCTGCTGTCCTGTTAGCTTTTAGGGCAATGTCAAAAGATCTATGAAAAACCGCTTTTAGTCAGGGAGGAAGCCTATGAAAGTTTATATAAATGACAATGAAATTGAAGTTTTTCAGGGGGCTAAACTGGAAAATGCCCTGCGGTGTTATTCCAAAAAAATCTATCGGGAGGTGGTCAGGGGAGAGAAAAAAGTTATAGATCAGTATGGCAATCAGCAGCTGTTGCAAGGCAGTTTGCGGCCGGATTCTGCTTTCTGGATTGAGGAAGCAGAATAATTTCAGATTACAGATTAATCTTTGAATATCTTTATTTCTTGATCATCTTTATCTTCAAATTTTTAACAGAAGCAAAATATCAATAAGAAGATCAATAACAGTTGGACTAAAATATCAAGATCTAAATCTAAATAACACCAAAATTTAAATCAACAACATCTATGTCTAAAACTTCCAACAAAAAATTAAAGGGGGATGAGAAATTGTTAAACAGAAAAGTAAAACTTGTAGGTCTTTTTCTGATTGCTGCTTTACTCATTACTTCTGCAGGACTCGGGGCTGCTGAAGTTGAGGAAGAAGTTGTTTTCCTTCACACTAATGATGAACACGGGGTAATTGAAAACTTTGACAGGATCGCCTGGTACCGCCAGCAGGCCGAGGTAGATTATGATACGGTATTTCTGGTCAGCGGCGGAGATGCTTTCAGTGGCAACCCGGTGGTTGATGAGTATGTCATTGATGATGAGAACCTCAGAGGAAAGCCAATGGTCGGACTGATGAACCTGGCAGGTTATAATGCCATGGTAATTGGTAATCACGAGTTTGATTATGGTCAGGATATTCTTCAGGACAGAATTGAACAGGCGGAGTTTCCTATGGTACTGGCAAACTTTGATGCTGAAGATGCTCCCTATCTGGAACAGCCCGAGCCTTATACCATTCTGGAAACAAACAAAGGCTTTCCGGTGGCCTTCCTGGGACTGGTTCAGGTAACAGAGGCCGGTATACCCTCCACTCACCCCGGCAATCTTGACGGGATAGAGTTTTTTGATCCAGTGGATACTGCTCTGGATTATGAATTTCTTAGAGACGAAGCCAGCATTTTTGTCGGTCTGACTCATCTGGGTCACAGCTGGGACCGGGATCTGGCTGAAGCGATGGGCTCGCTGGATCTCATAATTGGCGGTCATTCTCATTCTGTGGTAGAAAATCCTCCCCTGGTTAACGATGTACTGGTCGCTCAGTCCGGCGCTGATACCAATTATCTCGGAAAAATAGTGGTTGAACTTGGCGCCGATGGTCAGGTTCTTTCCCGCCGGGGAGAACTGATTGCTATTGATGATATTGCCGAAGCTGATCCCGAGGTTACGGCTGAGATAGATTATTATGAAGGTCAGGTCGATGAAATCTTCTCCCGGGAACTGGCTCATCTGGAGGAAAGCATTTCCGGAGACATGGCTCTCGGCAGTCTGATGACCGATGCCGCTCTAACCGAACTCGATGCAGACTTTGCCGTGCAGAATGCCGGTGGAATCCGGGTCAGTCAGGTGGAGCCGAAAATTACCGTGGGATCAATATTTGAGCTGGAACCCTTTGGCAATGAGCTGGTTGTCTATCAGATGACTGCTGATGATATCCGCTCTCTGCTTCAGTTTTCCTATGAAAGACGCAGCACAGTGGATCTCTATGTTGGAGGCCTGCATTATGAAGTGGCGGTTAATGAAATAGGTCTGGTTGATCATATCAATCTTTATTATCCCGATGGCACCCCTCTGGATGAAGATGAAGTTTATGAGATGGTATTGAGCAGCTATGTAGCTGACACCTATGAATATACCGCTCAGGATGAGGGTTATAACACCTATCGCCGTCACAATGACACCATAATTGGTTTTATTGAAAGAATCTCTGAAGAAGAACTGGCCCGGTATAATGAGGAGGATCGGATCTCAACTACCTCGGTACCCGGGGGTGAGGGCACCGAAATCGGCCGCACCGAAGTTGGACTTTCCACCGAAGGCATGGATAGAGGCTCTGTCTCGGCAGGCAACCTGAAAGCTGATGCTGTCAGACATGTCCTTGACATAGATTTTGGCACCTATCCTACCGACCAGTTAAATTCCGGTGTGGATCTGGATTCCGGACCTGTCTATCAGGAAGCTCTGGAATTTGCTCTCTATGGCAGTTTCGCTTATGATAACAATGTAATAGTAGCCACCGTTACCGGCGATAGTCTGGAAAAGATGTTCCACAATCAGAATCAATGGTATGGTGGTCCGGCAACCCAGGTTTCCGGTATGACCTATGAAGTTGTTATGGAGGATGATGATCCTGTTGAAACCCGCATCTATGTTGCTGGCGAGAGGATTGACCCTGAGGCAGAATACACTGTAGGTTTCAACAGTTATGTCTATCAATTTTACAGTGAAGGTGTGGATGTAATTGATTCCTACACCACCGACCGCACCGAACTGGAAATTCTGCTGGACTATGTTGAAGAGGTGGAAGAATTTGGCGAAGAACTGGCTGAGGACAGAATCACAATAATAGAATAAATTTGCCTGCAGATTGTTAAAAGAGTAAAACCGGCAAAATAGAATGATATGAAAGCAAACAGACAGCGGCCGATGATGCCAGGTCAATCTGCCGCTGTCTGTTTTGTTTATCTATTTCGATGAAATTAAACCCCGGGCAAATATCCTGTTTTTATTTCTCAAATTTCATTTTGTAATCTCCAATGCTAGAGATTGTAATTGTTAATGCCAGAAAAAAGCCTTATATAATCTATTCGGGATAGCGGGCTCTCCGGCCTCCGATTAATTTGGGCCTTGTTCGGGCCATGGTTAGATGAGCATCACCAATTTTTTTGACCTCTGATCTGACCGGTACGGCAACCGGCTGGAGATGCATTCCAATAAAGGTGTCCCCGATATCGATACCGGCCTGGGCTTTAATGCTTTCAACAACCGAGGGGTTTTCCATATTTTTATAGGCGGTGGCAGCCATTGCTCCCCCTGCCTCGGGATGGGGTATAACCGTAACCGGACTCAAATTATAGCGCTGCCGGCATTCTTCAGGAATGGTCAGGGCCCGGTTGATATGCTCGCAGCCCTGGAAGGCTGGATAAATTTTTTGCTGTTGAAGTTTTTCGCTGATTACCGGATACAGGGCCCGGGCAATTTCGCTGCTGGAAGCCTTGCCAATTTTTTTACCCTGGATTTCACTGGTGCTGCAGCCGATGACCAGAATATCACCGGGGTTTAATTTTGCTTCTTCCAGAAGATCAGTTAAAGCCCGGTCCAGATTCTGGCGGGCCTGCTCTAAATCTGTCATCTGGCTCACCTCCCTATTTTTAGCATACCTTAATTTCTGTGATTTTTCCAGTAAAATTGTCACATTAGTTTGGCTGTCTCATTATTTTGTGATATTATTTAACACAACGAGATTAAAAAAATCATTCATTTCCAGTTTTAATCTATAACCAATCTGATTTTGGCCCTGTTTTGGCCCTGTTTTGCCCTACCCTGTAGATATAACTGTTAACTGAATCTGGAATTTGCGGCTCAGGGTATAATGGGCATAGTGTTCAATAACTATGTTTGTAAAGGGTAGTTGTAAAAAGAGTTCGAGGATTAAAATTTTATATGGTTCAAAAGCAGTTGGGATAATGGAGTAAAAATATCGGCAACAGGAAAGGCTAAAAGATATGCTACCTTTAAGAGACAATATTCCCCGCAGGACAAAACCTCTGATGACAGGTCTTATAATAGCAATTAATGTTATTATTTATCTAAATCAGGCCCGGATGGGCCGGGCTGAAATCTATGAATTCATCTATCAGTTCGGTCTGATTCCCCGGGATTTTGTCTCTCAACCCCTGGATAATTTATTTACTCCTATTTCCTCCATGTTTCTGCACGGGGGTCTGGGCCATCTCCTGGGCAACATGTGGATGCTGGCTCTTTTCGGGGATAATGTTGAGGACCGGATGGGAAAGCTTAAATTCCTTGTTTTTTATCTGTTAAGCGGTCTGGCAGCAGGCCTGATCCATCTGGCCTTCAACAGGTTTTCTCCGGTGCCTACCATTGGAGCTTCCGGTGCTGTGGCCGGGGTGATGGCGGCCTATGTTTTTCTTTTTCCTCTGGCCAAGGTGCTTACTGTCATTCCCATCTTTATCTTTCCTTACCTCATTACTCTGCCAGCCCTGATATTTATCGGGATCTGGTTTCTAATTCAGGTTTATTATGGAACGATGGCTCTGGCTTTTGGAAGTGCTTTTGGCGGTATTGCCTGGTGGGCCCATATCGGGGGTTTTGTTTTTGGAGCTCTGCTTTACCGCAAATTTTTAAAAAAAGAACTCCGGTATTATTAACTAAATTGAAGCTGATTGAAGGGCCTTAATTGTCGTTTTTGCTCTGATTATTTTCTGTATACATTCTTTATATTTTTTATTCTGTATTATTTTTATTGCATTTAATTATAGCTGTTTATCTATTATACTAATTACCAGAAGGGAGTAGAGAGTTTAATGGTTAAAAGCAGAGAAATTAAGGAGTTTAAAAGGATACTGGTTGCCAACCGGGGTGAGGTGGCCATCAGAGTTATTCGAGCCTGTCGGGAGCTGGGAATCAGATCGGTGGTGATTTATCATGATGCTGATAAGACGGCTTTATTCCGCACCAAGGCTGACGAAGCCTATGAAATAGGCCGGGGGAAAACGCCCCTGAAATCCTACCTGGCCAAGGATGAGATTATCGATCTGGCTCTGAAAAAGGGTGTTGATGCCATCCATCCCGGCTATGGTTTCCTTTCGGAAAATGCTGAGTTTGCCCGGCAGTGTCAGGAGGCCGGACTGACCTTCATTGGACCTGACCACGATATGCTTGCCCGGTACGGGGATAAGATCCACTGCAAAGAACTGGCCCGGGATCTGGGGATTCCGGTTATCCCGGGCTCCAAAGGGTCGGTTGCCAACCCCGGAGAGATTCGAGAATTTGTTGACCGGCAGGGTTATCCGGTTATCATCAAGGCCTCAGCCGGCGGCGGGGGCCGGGGCATGAGGGTGGTGGAGAATGAGAAGGAGCTTGATAGGGCTCTTTCCGAAGCCCGGGAGGAAGCTGATCGAGCCTTCTCCCAGGGAGATCTCTTTCTGGAAAAATATCTGGCCGACCCCCGCCATGTTGAGGTTCAGATCCTGGCTGACAGCTATGATAATTTTGTCCATCTTTATGAAAGGGACTGTTCGATTCAGCGCCGCCATCAAAAGCTAATTGAATACACCCCGGCCTTTGCGGTTTCCCGGAATGTCAGAGAAAAACTCCATCGGGATGCCCTGAAACTTCTCAGAGGCGGGGGCTATCAGAGCGCTGGCACGGTTGAGTTTCTCATCGATGAAGAGGAAAATTATTATTTTATTGAAGTCAATCCCCGACTGCAGGTCGAACATACGGTGACCGAGATGGTAACCGGGGTGGATATTGTTCAGGCCCAGATTAAGATTGCTGCCGGTCATGAGCTGCCTTCCTCTGAAATAGCCATTCCCGACCAGGAAAGTATCAACCAGAACGGCTTTTCCATTCAATCCCGGGTAACCACCGAGGACCCCCGGGAAAATTTCCGCCCCGATACCGGCCGGATAGATCTTTACCGGACCGGATCCGGCAACGGAATCAGACTGGACGGCAGCAATGGTTTTACCGGAGCGGAAATCACACCCTATTTTGACAGCCTGATTGTCAAGGTGATCTCCTGGTCCCGGACCTTTCAGGATGCCGCCAGCAAGGCGGTTCGTTCCCTGGAAGAGATGAAAATCAGGGGAGTTGCCACCAACCGGGATTTTCTGATCAACGTTTTGAATCATCCTGATTTTCTTGCAGGCCAGGCCACCACCGGTTTTTTAAGAAAAAATCCTTCGCTGATGCTGGATGTGGGGGAATTTGATCTGGAGGCCGGAATATTGAATTATCTCGGTGATATTATCGTTAACAAAACCCGCGGTAATAAGCCTGATTTTGACCTGCCCCGGGTACCTGAAACCGAAGATGGTCATCCTGAAGGCAGCAGGGATCTCTTTCAGGAACTGGGGGTCGAGGCTTTCTGTGACTGGATTAGAGAACATCAGCCCCTGC
>PWHA01000200.1 GCA_003554685.1 Halanaerobiaceae bacterium | reverse complement strand
TGCATTTTCCTCTCTCATTAATCTTTTTTTATTACAAACTCAGTCTCTCTCATTATCTTTTCTGTCACTGCGTTACTGAATAAATTAATCTCTTTTCTTAATTTTTAGAACACTCATATAATAAGTATAATTTATTATAGTTCCACTCAATTGTCAATAACCTTTTAATATATTCCTCATTAAAAAACATAACCTGTTAAAATATTGCTTTTGCATAATTCTTGAGCTATAAAATTTAATAAGAAAAACCCCAGGAAACTAGATCTATCATTAGAGAATCTCCTGGGATATAGGTTTATTAAATAAAAATTATAATAAACCTCTGTGGTTAATTTTCATAGCTGTCATAGAGACTAAAAAGCCTTATATTGTCGGAAATATTATCTATCTCTGCTCCTTCTTCTCTTGCTAAATTCTCTGCACGTTCAACTCTTTCTAGCATTATCTCTCTCTTTTCTCCACCGGCCAGGTGAAAAAAGTTATCAAGAGGACGATAACTTTCATCGATAAACTCAATATTAACATATTTAGCCAGATTTTCAGATGTAATCTCCAGTTTTAAATTCCTGTCATCAGAATCAGCTGCCAGCAGCCGACAGGAAAGCCCTGGTGATAAAAGTTTAAAGTGTTTGGAACGGACAAAGAAATGAAAAACGGTAGTACCTGCTGCTCTTGCTGTTCTCGCTGTTTTAGCTGTTCTTAAAGATTCAGCAGAAAAACTGCTGCCCTCATAAGTCTTAGCATCCTGACTTTCAGAATCCTGTGGAAGCTGCTCTGCTTTTATCTCGGCAGAAGTAAATCTTGCCCTTAGATAAATTTCCTGTTTCCTATCACGATAATCAGAAAAATCCAGAGTTTTTGCTGGCTGACTGGTTCTTTCTGGAACCTCAACGTTAAACTGTCCTTTTTGAAGGGTTTTTCCGCTGGTAGTTTCCAGATACCAACTGACCTCTCCCTGAACCAATGAAAGAGTATCGTTGGTTAGATGCAGACTAACCCCCATTTTACTGTTAAAGTTACCCGCCTCTATTTTCCCAAGTTCTTCTCTCTCCGGATTGTTCTGACTTGGTATACCAACTGCTTCAGCCGACAACAAAATCGGAGAATAAAACCGGCGGGCCAGATAGTGAAGTGCTTTCCAGCGCCCAAAATAATCTCTGCTGGACCAGGAAGCCCCAGGCCAACAATCATTTAGCTGCCAGTAAAGACTACCCATACATCGCCCCCTTAAACGGCGAAAATGTTCGATTCCAGTTTTTAAACCTTCAGCCTGAATCAACTGAGAAAGGTAAAGTAAGGAAGCAAAATCTTTAGGAAACTTAAAATACTGACCAAGATAATGAATAATTCTAGAGTTGCCTCCGGCATTACGTTGATGATGCTCCATGATTTGAGAAAAAACATTGCGATCTTCAGACTCAGTAAAACTCTCTACTGTTTTAAGTTCAGGGAAAGACTGCAGGCCAAATTCAGTTATAAACCGAGGATAGATATTCTTATATTGGCTAAAAGGTTTAAGACCATGCCAGACTTCCCAGTAATGAACATTGCCTTTATCTTGACTGTTAGGCTCATGATAGCCACCTCCAGAGGAAGGAGATGAAGGCCAGAAAACCCTGTCCGGATCCAACTCAGTTATCAGTGCTGGAATCAGGGTTTCAAACTGCTTGACATAATCTATTTTATGTTCAGGAAATTTCTCCTCGATTCCCCACTCCTTCATGCCCCCCTCAATTTCATTATTTCCACACCAGATAGCCAGGCTTGGATGATGGCGAAGTCGACGAACATTATCTCTAATCTCTCCAGTAATGCTGGCAGCAAAACTTTCAGTCAGATGATAACCTGAGCAAGCAAACATTAAATCCTGCCAGACCAGAAGGCCTTCCTCATCACAAATATCATAAAAATAATCAGATGGATAAATACCGCCACCCCAGACCCGAATCATGTTAAAGTTTGCTTTGAGACAGTCCTGGATCAGACCAGCTGATTTCTCCGGTGAGATGCGAGAAAGAAGGTTATCTTCAGGAATATAATCAGCACCTCGAATAAAGATATCTTTTCCATTAATTTTAAAATAAAAACTCTCACCCCACTCGTCAGGCTCCTGAATAACTTCAATTTTTCGTAGACCAATCCTCTGCTGCTTGCTGTCAAGCTCCTTTTCACTATAACCAGACTTAATATCTTTACTTTCCCCATCATTAACACTTTCTCCGTAATCCACATTTTTCTCATTATTCACACTTATACCATTATTATTCCCAATATGCAGCAACTTAACATCAAGTTGATAAAGAGGCTGACTGCCATAATCAGCCGGCCACCAGAGCTGAGGATTTTCCAGATGAAATTTTACTCTTAGCTTCCGTTGAACAGTATCAACTCTGGTTGTTTTCTGACTTGACATAAATTTTTGCCAGAAATCATTACAACAATCAGGCAAAAATTCAGCATCACCTCTACCAGGCAGGTTACAATCCATCTCATCTCCAGAATTTAAACTACTGGCCGACTGAGATAGTTCAATCCTTTGAGACCATTCCTGGCCGTCAGGGGCGGTCAGAGTTACCAGCAATCTTAAATTACTGCTCTCTTTTCCGTCAGCAATATTCTGATCAAAGTCATCAGACCAGATATCTACATCCGCTATAACTTCCAGTTCAACCTGATTTTCAGAAAGATTATGATGCTGCCTAGAATATACTTCAGCCAAGCGGGCCTGGTTATACCCAATTATTTCAATCGGACGCCAGATTCCAAGATCAGGCAATACCGGCCCCCAATCCCATCCCAGCATATAATGAGCTTTTCTCAGGTGGGGATAACCGGCAACAGTATGATCCCCCCCAAAGGCAGGCTTTTCTGCCTGACGACAGTAAATGTACTGCAATGAAGAATAAAATTCAATTCTAATAGTATTTTCACCTGTTTTAAGATACCCTGAAATATCAAACTGATAATGACGATGCATATTGGCAGTTTTAGCTAGTAAATCCCCATTAAGAAAAATACCTGCCAGAGTATCAAGACCCTGACAGGAGAGAAATATTTTATCACAGCCAGCCAATTTTTCATCGACAATAAAAGTCCGGCGGTATTCATAGGTCTTTTCCGCCAGCTCTTTAATTTTATCAGAATTATCCTGGTAAAAGGGATCAGGAATCTGATCTTTCTCCAGCAGATCTTTAAAAAGACTACCTGGAATTTCCCCTAACTGCCAGCTTCCATTGCCCTTTTCTCTGAATTCCCAGCTGCCTGAAAGACTCCGATTTATCATTTAAAAAGCCCTCCTAATTTCTTGCAGAATCCTATTATTTATAATTTTCCGTTTCAAGTATACTCATCAAAACAAAATGATTCTCCTCTACCTCTTTATAGCCCTCTTCATCGTTATTTTGATAAAACTCTTCAACAGCTTCAATAATTTGCTCAGGAATAAACTCCTTACTCCGATCCCATTTTTCCTCGATATCAGGAACAGAATCAAATAACATCTGAGTATAGGGATGATAGGGGTTTTCATAAACTTTGGTAGTAGCGCCTCTCTCCACAAGGTTTCCTTCATGGAGTATCAGGGTATCATCACTGAGATAATAACCCAGGTTCAGATCATGGGTAATGAACAAAACAGCCATTCCTTTATCCCGGCAAATATCTACCAGCAGATTTAAAACCCCCATCTTGGTTGAAGCATCCAGCATACTGATAATTTCATCAGCTACCAGAATATCAACATCCAGCAGCAAAGCCCGGGCAATCAAAAGGCGCTGCAGTTGACCGCCGCTTAACTGATGGGGATATTTATCTAAAATCCGATCTGGATTTAAGTTAACTTCTTCAAGGGACTGGCTAATCAACTCTTCCCTATTTTTAGTTTCTGGCTCAAATTCACGGAAGAGTATATCAAAAATTCGATTGATTTTAAAAAGAGGATTAAAGGAAGAAAAGGGGTCCTGAAAAACGCCCTGAATCTGTCGATAATATTCCTTTTTAGTATCCCTATCCTCAATATCCGTAATATCCTGACCTTTAAAGAATATCTTTCCTGCAGTAGGCTCAATTAATTTTAAGATCAATCGGCCAACAGTAGTTTTTCCACTGCCGCTTTCACCCACCAGAGAGGTTACCTTGCCAGGATAAAGTTCAAAAGAAGCATTATTAACAGCTACAGTATACTCTTTATTGATTATTCCACTAGAAAATATTTTAGTCAATCCTTCAGCCTTTAGAATAGCTTTATTTTCTTCACTCATTTTTATCACTTCCCACGGACTCATAGTTCCAGCATCTAATATAATGTCGCTGGTGAGTCTTTTCCATTTTTGGCGATTTATCACACTCTTCAGTGCGATACTGACAGCGAAATCTAAAACGACATCCCTCTTCAATATCTGTAAGATCTGGAGGAGTGCCTTTAATACCAGTTAATCTCTCATCTTTATGCTGAATACCTATCCGAGGCAAAGAGTTTATCAGAGCCCGGGTATAAGGATGACGAGGGTTATGAACAATCTCATCAGCATTCCCTAATTCAGCCAGACGACCAGCATACATAACCATAATTCTATCTGCAATCTGATATAAAGTAGCCAGATCATGGGTGATAAAAATTGCTGACCCAATAATTCCTTCATCTCTGAGATCGGCCAGCAGGGTAGTAACATATCGCTGAGAGGTAACATCCAGAGCTGAGGTTATTTCATCGGCAATTATTAAATCTGGATCCAGCAAAGAAGATATCAACATAACAACTCTCTGTTTCATACCCCCTGAAAGCTCCATAGAATAGCGATCTAAAACCGAATGAGAAAGATTAACAATTTCAAATCTAGTTTTGACCTTATCCATAAATTCTTTATCTGCCCGACGTCCATGTTGTTTAACCATATCTTTAATAAAAGTTTTTATTTTTTTTGTAGGACTAAAGGCATCCAAAGCATATTGAGGTATAATAGAAATATTTTTCATTTTAAGTTTTCTTTTTTCCTCGCTGGAAAGTTTCATCAAATCCTGCCCCAAAAGATTGGCCTCTCCAGAAATATGCTGTAAAGGCTTATTTAAAGAAATGAGAGAATAGGCCAGGGTACTTTTACCGCAACCTGATTCTCCTACAACTCCTAAAATTTCACCTCGTCTGACTGTAAAATTCAAACCATCTACCGCTTTAACATCACCCTTCATAACCCGATAATAAGCTTTAAGGTCTTTTACCTCCAATACAGTTTCTTCAGTATCTGCCATAACTAAAACTCCCTTAATTTAGGATTAAAAGCTTCATCCAATCCAGTATTAATAAAATAGAGAGAAACAATCATAATCGTAAGAATTAATCCAGGAATAATTCCCCACCACCACATGCCTAATTCCAGGGCATTCCAGTTAACCGCTTGCTGCATAATCAGCCCTAGAGAAATACCGCGGGTGGGTCCAAGCCCGATAAACTCCAAACCTACAGTAGCCAGAATTGTTCCCAAAAATTGAAGAATAAAGACCATAAAAATATAAGAAAACATATTAGCAGCAATATCTTCAAAAAGTATGCGGATTATATGATTAGATGAAATACGAGAGAGATCGACAAATCGAGAATTTTTTAATGACATAGTCTGAGACCTCACCGCCCTGGCTGTCCAGGGCCAGACAGTCAGTCCCACCAATACAGCCATATTGACAATTCCCCGATAGGGCAGATAAGCCGCCACTATTATCAGCACTGCCAGCGTCGGAAAAGTAAGAACTACATTAGTCAGCATCATTAAAAGTTCATCCAACCATCCGCCTTTATAACCAGCTATCAATCCAATAATAACACCTATAATACTGGCAATCAGACCTCCAATAAAACCAACCAGAATAGTAGAGCGAAGACCAAAAACAGTCTGAGTAAAAACATCCCGTCCTTGAATAGTCGTACCAAACCAGTAATCACTAGAGGGAGGCTCGTAACCAGGACCGGCAAATTCTGTATAACTATATCTGGTGATCATTG
This sequence comes from Halanaerobiaceae bacterium, assembly GCA_003554685.1. Taxonomy (GTDB): domain Bacteria; phylum Bacillota; class Halanaerobiia; order Halanaerobiales; family Halarsenatibacteraceae; genus T1SED10-84. The sequence goes on along the minus strand of PWHA01000200.1, from coordinate 3,594 downwards.
GCCCAATAATAGACAACAGCAAAATCAGTAAAAAGAGGACAACTCCAATCTGGACTTTAGTATTAGTTACAGCATAATAGATATTTTCATTTTTTTTGATTTTATTCCAGAAAGACATCAATTAGCCCTCCTCCTCATAGGAAGCCCTGATACTAGGATCAATTATCATGTAGACTATATCCACGATAAAATTAGCTGCTAGAGCCATAGTTATCAAAGCCAGGAAACAACCCTGCAGCAAGAAAAAATCCTGAGTCTGAACTGCCTGGACCATCCGATAACCTAAACCAGGGTAGGAGAAAACCATCTGAACTAAAATAGCCCCAGAAATGATGGTGCCTAGCTGAATGGCAAGTCCTGTTACCTGAGGCAAAACCCCATTTCTGAAAGCATATCTTCTAACCAGTTTATCTTTTGCTCCTAAAGCCTTCATGTATTCTGAATAATTAGCTTTCTTTTCATAGATAATCATATTTCTCATTCCGATGGCCCAGCCTCCCAGTCCAACCAGAAACATTGTAAAGAAAGGAAGGAACCAGTGCCTGATAAAATTTATAATAAAGGGCAAAGTAAAACCAGGTGTCATGCCAGTGCCGTAAGCGTGACTGGTAGGAAAAACACCAAATCGAAAACCAAAAACATAAACAACCACTATGGCAAACCAAAAATATGGAGAGGAAGCTAGAAAATAGAAAAAAGGCATTACAAAAGAGTCAGCCTTCTTATTGAAGCCGGAATAGGCTCCTGCTTTATTCCCAACAATCCAACTTAGAGAAACAGCCGGAAACACTATAATAATATCATAAATAATAGAACTTTTAATAATATCAAAAACTGGACGAGGATATATCATTAAACTAATGCCAAGATCGCCTCTAAAGAGAGAGCGCCAAAATTCAAAATACTGAATTATTAAAGACTGGTCCAGACCAAAATTCTCAATAAAACGTTCCTGAATTATCTGTTGACCACCTTCCAGCCCCTGAAACTGAGCTATCATACTTAAAATTGGATCTCCAGGCATAAAGCGGGGAACTGCCCAGTTAATTGTAACGGCCACAAAAAAAGTTGCCGGATAAATGACTAGCTTTTTGGCAAAATATTTCCCCATTAATTATATCTCTCCTTCCTAATATAACTTTTTATAATTCAGGGCCAAATACCTGATAGTATTTGGCCCGAAATAGATACAGATTTGCCAGAGCACTGTTTCTGATATAGCTTTAAATAAAGCTTCAGGACAATCAGTTTAGCTGTTATTTGCTTTTTAAAATATTTTACTAATTGTTTAATAAGTTTATTCAACCTTCTCAATTTCAATCAACATGTCTAGGGTACCCATTGTCCACATGCCTCCCCAGGAACTCGCTATACCAACTGGATTATCTTCAGTAGGCCAGTTGGTCCACCGAAGATTGGTAGACTGAGCCCACATACCGTTATACCACAATGGTATAGAAGGCATATCTTCTAATAGAGTCCGCTGTATATCAACAGCAATATCTTCAGCATCCTCATCTCCCATAGGGGTCAAACTTAATTCATCAATTTTATCAAATAGCTCAGGATTGTCATAGCGACCAAAATTTCCTTCAGTTACATGATCTTGATCAATTTGATGATTAGCCACCCAGTTCCAGTAACTAAACGGAGTTGAACTTAAACCGGAACCAAAGTTATTAATCAACATATCAAATTCGCCACCGAACATCTGGTCTTCATAAATTGAAATATCTGGATAATCAGACTCGGCATTTATACCAATTTCATTAAACTGCTCAGCAATTACATCAATAGACTCCATCCAGTCTGTCCAGCCACCAGGAACTATAATTGTAAATTCTAAATCATCTCCATCAGGAGTATTTCTCCAGCCATCTCCAGTGGTATCAACATAACCTGCTTCATCCAACATTTCCTCAGCAGTTTCAGGATCATAATGAAAACCATATTCATCTGCTACCTCTTCACTGTGCAGCTCCATCCAGCCTTCTCCAAATAAGCCAGTAGGGTCAGCAGTCTCAACCATACCCTCAAAGACCCTTTCAACAATAATTTCAGGATTGATAGCAAAGGCTAAAGCCCTTCTGAATTCTGGATCATCAAGGCCAGGTCTATCTGTATTCATGAAGAGCAGAGCAGTATTTTCTGCTAGCATATATGGTTCGTCTTCAAAATAGGTGGTAATATCATAATCAGGACTTTCTTTCAACCTTGGTATTCCAGGAAGGAAATAATTACTTAAATCAAGTTCTCCCTGCAGCAGCATACCAAGAGCAATATTATTTTCATAAACAATTATATTTTCAAGATACTTAGGGGTTGGCTCACCAAAATACTCAATCCCCCACCAGTCATCATTTCTTTCCCAGATCATCCGGTCATCTTCAGCAGCATAGTATCTATAAGCACCACTGCCTACAGGTTCCTCATTGGCAGTTTCTAAAAGCTCATCGGCAGGTACTTCGCTCCAGATATGCTCAGGTATCATCAACAATCCATAGAGCATCTCCTGCCATTCGTGATATGGAGCCTCATCAAAGATAAAGGAAAGTTCCGTGTCATTGTGTATCTCAATTTCCTCCAGCCAGTTCCAGATAGGTGAGTAGGGAAGGTCATTCTCTCGGGCTAGAGTAAAGGTGAATTTTATATCCTCAGCATCAAGGTCTTCTCCATCCTGCCAGTAAAGATCTTCTTTCAATTCTAGATAATAGGTATCTTCATCTTCTATCCAATAGCCATCCTCTGCCAGCCAGGGAGTGAATTCATCCTCCAATGGGTCATAATGAAAGAGAGTTTCATAAACCAGTCCATCGGTTCCAGTTATCGCATCCCAGTGGATTGGATTCCAGTTAGAAGGTGGAACCCAGAGTCCTCCACCATAAACCATGGTGTTTTCCCGAGTTCTTTCCTGGGCCTCCGCTGCCAGACTAAAACTAAATACAAAAGCCAGCAGTAATAGAACTGTTATTACTTTTCTCTTTGACATAACAATCCTCCTTATTTTTAATAATTTTTTGAAATTAACCATTTACTCTAGATTACAACCTTTACCACACCTGCAAGTCTTATGATTTTAAGTTTTCAAAAAGCTTTAAGAATTCACTTGTAATATGCCGGTAATCCCTCCTTTTTATGATTATACTTATTTTTAATATATGCCTACTGCTAATTGGCTTATTATTTAAATTGTTTATATTTTTTATAATACAAAACATTTTTTTATAAAGCAAACTTAAAAAAGTGGCTATACTTACTTTAGCTACTTTTGTTATCATATAAACAAGCATAAATATTTAAAACATGCTTCAAATTTATAAATATTGGAAGTTTTCCTGATTTGATTCAATTATAATAAATTAAATAATGAATGTCAACGATTATTCATAATATTTCAAATTATTGCATGATGCATTTCTCTTATTAATTTACTAAATCATGTTTTGAAATTTAGAGTTTTATTTTTTATATCATCTTGATAAGATTTCCATATTAATTACATCAAATAAACAAAATACATCTAAATATTGATAGTTTTTTATTCCCCAATCATATTTTATGATTTTTGAAGTTAGCTCCGATATAAAACTATGG
>PWHA01000356.1 GCA_003554685.1 Halanaerobiaceae bacterium | reverse complement strand
TCTGAGGATGAACAACTACCTTTATTTTATCATAGGAAAAGCCAAATAACCAGTGAGCTTCAATTACCTCCAGTCCCTTATTCATAAGGGTTGCGGAATCAATAGTTATTTTGCTGCCCATGTCCCAGTTGGGATGATCCAGGGCATCCTCCAGGGTCACCTCTTCCAGGTCGGCAGTTGAAAATCCGCGAAAAGGACCGCCAGAGGCGGTCAGGATTAAATTCTCGACCTCTTCCTGCTGGCGACCTTCCAGCAGCTGGAAGATGGCATTGTGCTCACTGTCCACCGGGATAATTTCTCCTCCGGTATCCCGCATCAGCGGCATCAGGATTCGGCCTCCAATCACCAGGCTTTCTTTATTGGCGAGTGCCAGCCTTTTGCCGAGCCGGGCAGCTGCGAGAGAGGGTTTGAGTCCGGCTGCTCCCACGATAGAGTTTATTACCACGTCAATATCCGGCAGGGCTGCCAGCTCTTCATAACCGGCACTGCCGGTCAGGATTTCCGGCTGATAACCGGCGGGCAGATTCTCCTTAAGGCTGCTGGCTGCTGCTGAATCGGCCACCGCCAGCTTTGAGGGGCGGTATCTGGCAGCCCGGGCTGCCAGGGTTTCAACGCTCTGAAAACAGCTCATACCAGCGATTTCCCAGTTTTCTAGTTTTTCTATAACTTCCAGAGCCTGGGTGCCGATTGAACCGGTGGCTCCCAGTATTGTGATTTTTTTTATAGTCATTATCTGGCCTCCCAGAATGGTATTAAATTGGCCCGCGCCGCAGTTTTAATTAAAATTAAAATCGTTGGTCCGACAATAAATCCCGTCATGCCAAGAATGCGGTAGCCGGCAAAGAGGGCTATCATAATTGAAAGAGGGTGAATTCCGATATTGTCTCCCATGATTTTGGGCTCGATTGAGGAGCGGACCGCTACCAGCACCAGATGGGTAATTAAAAGTCCGAGGGCAAAGGCAAAATTGCCCAGGAGCAGGCTTACCACCATCCAGGGATAGAAAATCAAGGCCGGACCGATAATAGGGATTAAATCCAGGATAGCTGCCAGAATCCCCAGGGTCAGGGCATATTCGCTGCCCAGGATTAAGAGCCCTAAAAAGGCGATGAGGCCTGAAATTGTGATCAGGATCAGGAGAGCTCTAATATAACCGATGGCGGAATTGGCCAGTTCGGACTGAATGCTTTTGACGCGACCTTCCCACTCTTCGGGAAAGATCCTGATAATGGCGGCGTTGATTCTTTCCTTGTCGCGGCTCATAAAGAAAGTGGCGACAATGCTCAAGAGCAGAATCATCAGGGCCAGGGGCAGGCTGCCCAGGGTATTTAAGACAATCTGAGCTCCCTGCATCAACAGACCGCGTCCGGCATCAAAAATGGACTGTAAATTATCTTCTATGGCTGAAACAATGGCTGGAGAAACATTGAAATTTGTCTGCAGAACTTCCTGCCAGCTGGCTTCCGGAATCCTGAGCTGCTGACCCAGGGTTTCGTAATCCGGCAGACGCTGAATTATTCTGTTCAGCTCAAAATAAATCCGGGAAGAACCCAGAATTAAGAGCCCACTGAAGACCGCCAGCACCACAACCAGTGCCAGGATGACAGCTACAGTTCTACCCAGGGGAATCTTCTCTGAACGGGAAATCCGACTAACCAGGGGCTCAATCAGGCTGGCAAGCACCAGGGAAATTATAAAGGGAGCAAAAATAGCAAAAACATACTCCAGCACAAAAAATGAAATAAAAATAATGGCGACAAATATAAGCATCTGTTTGATCGTTTTATCCATAATAAACAGCTCCAGATAAACAGCTCCAGAATCTTTCCTGGCTCATTTTTGGTTCATTCATTTTTGGTTCATTTTTTCAAGTAATTTTCAGAATTAAATTGTTAGATCAAGTAATTTTCAGAATTAAATAGTTAGACAGACTGGACATACATTTCCAGCGCGTAAAAGCAGTAATTTTGATAAAAATTCTTATTAAGAAATACGGTAAGGGTATATAATAAGCATGTTATGGTTATACTGCGAAATGTTCTAATCACCATTTTTTAGCTTGTAAGAATTTTGTTTTGACAGTATTCTTATTTTCAGAACTATTAAAGTCTACAATGTTCTTTTCGTGGATTTTCTTATTGTGAATTTTCTTTTTGTGCAAAATAAAATAATCGACTTTTCGCAGTGCAATCATAGATTCACAGATTATACTAAAAATATCAGAATATAATAGGTCAGGGGGGCTGAAAACAGCAGGCTGTCAAAACGATCCAGTATTCCACCATGACCGGGTAGAATTTCACCGGAATCCTTTATATCTGCATCTCTCTTCAGGCATGATTCAAAAAGGTCCCCAGCCACCGCTGCCATGGAAATCAGCGGTGCCAGCAGGAGCCAGCGGGGTGAAAAGTTTCCCAGCAGCAGCAGATAAATACTAACAGCAAACACAGAAAAAAGCACCCCTCCTATACCCCCAGCAACAGTCTTTTTGGGAGAAATTACCGGCGCCATAGGTTTCGAGCCAAACCAGTTTCCAGAAAAATAGGCTCCGGTGTCGGTAAGCCAGGTGGCTGCCAGCACCAGCCAGAGGGCTCTGGTGTTGTGAAATCCTTCCTGACCAAAATCCCGGAGTAAAAACAAAAAAGATAGGCCGCCGGCCAGATATAGAATCATAAAAATGCGGCTGGATACCCGGATTAGAATATGATTATAGCTGTGCTCTCTGATATGAACCAGAACTAGAATTAGAACTGCAGCCAGCAAGACCAGTACCGGCAGGTTAACTACAGAAATTAGTTCGGAAGTCAGGCCGAATTGAAAAAGACCAGTTTCAAAGTTTAGATAGGGTTGAAGCCAGCTTATATCCAGACTCAGGCTTGAAAGCAGCTGATTTGTTTGCAGCTGATTTGCTTCAACTCTTATCCATGATTGAAGATAAATGCTGAGAAAAAACAGGACGCTTAAAAGCGGGAGCAGCAGGAAATCCAGGCTCATTTGCCGGGGTAAAAAAAGCCTGAACTCTCTGACAGCCAGCACCAGTACGACAGACATAAAAACAAAAAAAGGCAATGAGCCGGCCCAGGTGGCGGCAATCAGTATCAGTAATCCTCCCACGGCACTGAGCAGTCGCTGTTTTATCACAGCCTATCTCTCCTCTCCAGGAAGTCCTCCAAATTTCCGCTGTCTTCTGGCATAATCATCTAAAGCCTCTTCGAGATCATTAGCGCTGAAGTCAGGCCAGAAAACCGGAGTAAAAAAAAGTTCGGCATAGGAAATCTGCCAGAGCAAAAAATTGGATATCCTTTTCTCCCCACCGGTGCGAATTAGAAGATCCACTTCAGGCAGATCCGGCCTGTATAAATGATTTTCCAGTTCAGATTCTGAGATAAATTTGTTTTCTCTCTCCCGGGAAATAATCTGTTGGTTATCCCGGTTCTGTTGATTATCCCGGTTCTGTTGATAATCTTTGTTTTGCTGATAATCTTTGTTCTGTTGATTGTCTTTGTTCTGTTGATAATCTTTGTTCTGCTGATTGTCTTTGTTCTGCTGATTATCCTTGTTCTGTTGAAGATTTGTACTTATAATACTGTTAACTGCATCGATGATTTCGGCCCGGCCGCCGTAGTTTACAGCAACTGTCAGGATCAGTTCACTGTTATTCCGGGAAATTTTTTCGATGCGTTTGATATCCTCCTGGATGTCAGGATCCAATTCCTGCAGGCGACCAATTACCTGGATCTTGATCTGCTCATCTTTCTGCAGTTTGTCAAGCTCATTGCGAATGGTGGAACGAAGGAGATCAAAAAGAAATTTGACCTCCCGGCCGGGGCGTTTCCAGTTTTCTGTTGAAAAAGCGAAAACAGTAAGATACTGGATTTCTTCAGTATCAGCGGCAGCCCTGGCTATCCTCTCCAGAGCTTTAACCCCTTCCCGGTGTCCCTGGCGGCGGCTTTTCCCCTGCTTACGGGCCCAGCGGCCGTTGCCATCCATGATTATTGCTACATGCCTGGCCTGCTCCATGGATATTCCTCCTGCTCATCCTCATATTCATCATTCATTATTCATCATTTACCATTCATTATTTTTTATTCAATATTCATTGTTCATTATTCATTGTTCATTATTCATTATTCATTATTCATTGTTCATTATTTGTTATTTATTATTATTCATTACCCATTATCGCTTATTATCCATTATCTTTTATTCATCAGCTTCAAGAAAATAATCAACCCCTCCAGGAGAGGGGAAGATATTACTCATAATCATACCTTTCATAACAATAATAAATAATAAACTCTGCTCTTTCTTCCTGTTCTTCCTGCCGGACCTGCTGGACTTGCTGGACTTGCAAGACTTGCGGGACAGCATTGATGAATCTCCTGTTGCCCTGTCCGGGGCGGCGCTGACCCTGTCGATTTTCTGGAGGATGAACTTCAACCAGCCGGTAGGTGGTTCCTTCCCGCTTTAAAAAGTCTATTACTTCAGCCAGGTCGGCCCCCCGGAGTTTATCAAGTTCCTCTTTCATTGTCAGGCCTCCAGATTTAAGCATGTATTTCAATTAATAAAATAAGTTAAACCTCCATAATGGCTTCTTCTTTTTTCTTGAGCATTTCATTAATTTTATCGATATATTTATCAGTCAATGTCTGGATGTTATCCAGTCCGCGGTGCATGTTATCCTCGGAAATCTCGCCTTCCTCTTCTATTATTTCCAGCTCTTCATTGGCCTCCCGACGGATATTACGGATTGAAATCCGGCTTTCTTCAGCCTTTTCGTTGACTACCTTAACCAGTTCCTTCCTTCTTTCCTCAGTGAGCTGGGGAACATTAATCCGGATCAAATTGCCGTCATTGTTGGGGGTCAGACCAAGATTAGCCTTCATTATAGCCTTCTCCACATTCTCCAGGACAGATTTGTCATAGGGCTCAATTACCAGGCTCCGGGGCTCCGGGGCTGATATATTGGCCATTTGATTTAACGGGGTCTGGGTACCATAATAATCAACTGTGATATTTTCTACCAGTCCGGGATGGGCCCGGCCGGTCCTTACTGTTTTAAATTCTTCCCGGGTCTTCTTAATAACAGCTTTCATCTTTTTTTCAGCCTGATTCTCCACCTGACCAATCATTTAGTATTCCCCCTTTTAATTTTTAGCCTGTTGAAATCTATAACATTAACCTACATAGGTTCCAATTTTTTCTCCCCGGATGGCACGTTTGATATTGCCGCTGTCTCCAACCCCGAAAACTACCAGCGGAATTTCATTATCCATGCAGAGAGAAATTGCGGTGGAATCCATGACTTCCAGGGATCTGTTTAAAACATCGATATAGGCCAGCTCTTCATACTTGATTGCTTCCGGATTGGAAACAGGGTCGCAGTCGTATACTCCATCAACATTTTTGGCCATCAAGATAGCTTCGGCGGAAATCTCTGCTGCCCTGAGGGCTGCGGTGGTGTCGGTGGAAAAATAGGGGTTGCCGGTTCCGGCGGCAAAGATAACCACCCGGCCCTTTTCCAGATGACGGATTGCCCGCCTTCTGATATAGGGCTCGGCCACCTGACGCATTTCAATGGCGGACTGAACCCGGGTTTCCAGGCTGTGCTTTTCGATGGCATCCTGCAGGGCCAGGGCATTTATGACTGTGGCCAGCATGCCCATGTAATCAGCAGTACCGCGATCCATGCCCCGGGCGCTTCCAGCAATACCGCGGAAAATATTGCCGCCACCTACCACGATGGCCAGTTCCACCCCGGTTTCAGTGACAACATCCTTGATCTCTTTGGCCAGCTTCTGAATGGTTTTGGGATCAATACCAAAGCCTCCACCTGATGCCAGAGCCTCGCCGCTGATTTTTAAAAGAACCCGGGAGTAGGTTGAAGTTTCTCCCATCACATTACCTCCAGTTAGAATTGATTTTTACTAGAAAAAAGAGAACACAAAATGTGTTCTCTTTTTAAGACTAGTTATTTTCCATTTGAGCTTTGACCTCTTCAGCAAAATCCTCTTCTTCAGTTTCAATTCCTTCGCCAACTTCATAGCGGACAAAGCTTTCAACTTCAAGGTCTTCCTGCTCGAGATACTCACCGACAGAAATATCAGGGTCACGAACATATTCCTGCTCCAGCAGGCAGACCTGGGTATAGTACTTGCCCATTTTGCCCTCGACAATGTTATCAATAATGTTTTCGGGCTTGCCTTCATTTAGCATCTGCTCGCGGTAAACCTTTTTCTCTCTGGCAACGTCCTCTTCGCTGACATCTTCCCGGGAAAGATACTCGGGAGAAGAGGCGGCAATGTGCATGGCTATATTATTGGCGGCGGTCAGATTTTCTTCTCCGGAAAATTCGGCCAGAACGCCAATTTTCCCACCCATGTGGGTATAGGAGTGTAAAAAACCTTCGGTTTCACAGCGGGTGAACCTTCTGAGCCTAATGTTTTCTCCGATGTTGGCTACAGCTTCCTTGATAACAGTTTCCAAAGTTTTATTTTCGTTATCAACAAAAATTTCATTCAGGGCTTCTTCCACGGTTTCAGCAGAACCAGCCTGAATATGACGGCTGATGTCGTCAACCAGTTCGATAAAACTATCATTCTTGGCCACAAAATCGGTTTCGCAGTTAACCTCCAGAATCAGGCCCTGATTTTTATCCTCGCTAATATCAACCTTAACCAGTCCTTCAGCAGCTACCCGACCTGCCCGTTTGGCAGCGGCCGCCATTCCTTTTTCCCGAAGATAATCTATGGCAGCATCAACATCTCCATCCTGCTCCTGCAGAGCTTTTTTGCAGTCCAGAACTCCTGCTCCGGTACGTTCTCTCAATTCTTTTATTTCTTTCATTCCAAAAGCCATCTTGCTTTCCTCCTTTTCGATAAATCATAATATCCTATATGTTCATATGTCTGACATGTCAGGATTCCTGGTATAACGAAATTCCCGGTATATCTTTAAGCCAAATATATATTCTTTGACAAAATATCAATTGAAATATTCAGGCGTAATTTCAAAGTAAATAAATATATCAAAAAGAACTTCATTATTAAAAAACTTCATTATTAAAGAACTTCATAATTAAAGAACTTTATTATTATTCTTCTTCATTATTATTATTCTTTATTATTATTCTTTATTATTATTCTTTTTGCAATTAATCTTTCCATAATTAATCTTAATTAATCTTAAGGAATTCCCTGACAATCCGGGTAAAAGAATAGGGCGTAAAAAAGGCGCCGCTGAAAAAGTTCATCCCTCGGCGCCTTACTAAGTCCATTTACTTTTTATTCATTGGCAGCCTTCCGGGATTCTTCCGATTGTTCCTCGGAGGAATCTGCCTCTTCAGTTTCTGATTTTGCCGGGGATTCAGTAATTTCTGCACCTTCATCCTCAGTGGTTTCTACACCTTGATCCTTAGTGGTTTTTGCGCCTTGATCCTCGGCCTTTTTGGTCTTTTCAGGCTCCTCTGCTTCTGCTGCTTCAGCCGGACCGGCCTGCTCGCTGTCAACTTCATCGATCAGATTGCCCTGACGACGGCCTTCCAGCACAGCGTCGGCTATTTTGCTGGTAATGAGCTTGACGGCTCTAATAGCATCATCATTGCCGGGAATTACGTAATCAATCAGATCCGGATCACAGTTGCTGTCCACAATCGAAACTATGGGAATGTCAAGTTTGCGGGCTTCACTAACTGCGATGGATTCCTTGCGGGCATCGGTAATGAAGACAATATCGGGCAGACCATCCATGTACCGGATACCGCCCAGGTTGCGCTGCAGCTTTTCATGTTCCCGCTCCAGCTCAATTACTTCCTTGTTAGGCAGCACCTCAAAGAGGCCCTCGTCTTCCATCTCTTCAATTTCATTGAGACGGTCAATCCTCTTACTGATGGTCTGATAATTTGTCAGCATTCCGCCCAGCCAGCGCTGATTAACATAGGGCATGCCGCACCTATCTGCCTCGCCCCTGATAGTTTCCTGAGCCTGGCGTTTGGTGCCGACAAAGAGTACCGTCTTGCCCTTACTGGCCTCTTCCCGGACAAAGTCATAGGCTTTGTCCATCAATTTCACGGTCTGCTGAAGATCTATGATATAAATCCCGTTTCTTTCAGTAAAAATATAACTTTCCATTTTAGGATTCCAGCGTCTGGTCTGATGACCAAAATGAACACCGGACTCCAGCAGCTGTTTCATGTTAACTACTGACATTAATCTTCCACCTCCTTTCAGGTTTTTACCTCCGTCTGTTTCCTCTCCCAGCTTCCCCTGTTGAGGTTAACAGGGCTGCTACTGTTCCGACTGGAACAGCACCGGCAGTGGGATCCACAGACGTGTGTAATTTTACTCCTAATTTCACTAATAGCAAGTATATCATATAGTTGATGCGATATCAATAAAAAATTGGCCGATTTTTTGAGCGGTCTCTCTGTCTTTCTTTTTGCCTGCTGCTGGCAAAGTTAAGGCAAATTATCCAGCAAACAATTGCCCGGCAAAACACGGCAATTGCCCTGCGAATATCCTGCAGGGCAATCCTTAGTTTTATGCCATAATTTATAGCTTAATTCTATGATTTTATGATTTTTATTGATTATATGGACTTTTATTGATTATATGCTATGATTTTTATATTCTATGATTTTATTGATTATATGCTGCAACTTAATGTTTTGTTGTTAATCTGTTATCAATCTTATGCTGTCAATCTTTAGGCTTTTAGCTTGTCCAGTTCTTCCAGAAGGTAGTCATTTAGAACCTTGATATAGGTTCCCTTCATACCCAGGGAGCGGGACTCGATAACGCCGGCACTCTCGAACTTACGCAGGGCGTTAACTATTACGGAGCGGGTTATGCCAACCCGGTCGGCAACCTTGCTGGCTACCAGCAGGCCTTCACTGCCATCCAGCTCTTCAAAAATATGCTCGATGGCTTCCAGCTCGGAATAGGAAAGGGTGTCAATTGCAATCTGTACGGCTGCTTTTTTCCGGGCCTCCTTCTCAATCTTTTCACTGCGGGAGCGGAGAATTTCCATGCCCACCACTGCGGCACCGTATTCTGCCAGCACCAGATCCTCATCAGTAAATTCACCGTCATAACGGGCCAGCACCAGGGTTCCCAGACGGTCGCCGCCGCCCATTACCGGAACAATGGTGGTTAATTTATCCTGGAAGAGGCACTCATCTTCAGCCGAAAAGACACATTCTCCACCCTTCTGCTTAATGTTTTCCCGGGTGTTGGAAGCTCTCATCAGAAAATCATTGTAATCCTCGGGAAAATATCCATTTTCAATTACCTTTTCTTCCATAATATCGCATTCAAAGTCATCCAGCAGACTGTAGCCCAGGATTTTACCCTTGCGGCTGTTAATATAGACATTGCACTTAATTGCACTCTTCAAGACCTCGGCCATTTCACTAAAATCGACGGGTTTTCCACCTGTCCTCTGCAGTAGGCGGTTGATTTTTCTACTTTTGTCCAGTAAAGATACCATTTTTAATTACCTCCATTCAATTTTTTCAAACTCTTGATAATGATAATGTTTCTTTAAATGATAATGTTTCTTTAGTAGTTTAGCAGTACTTTGGCCGTTATTTTACAGTAATCAGATTTTCTGAATCAGTATTTTTTGATGGGCAGGCT
>PWHA01000331.1 GCA_003554685.1 Halanaerobiaceae bacterium | reverse complement strand
CGGTTATTCTGGAGTTTAACTTCCTGACCAGCCGGAATTCACCGAGAATTTTCTTCTGAAAGTAAAGGCTGATCAGGACCAGGGGAGGTACCACTGAAAGTGTAATTAAAGCCAGGCGGAGTTTTAGAATCAGCATTATCCCCATAATTGTCACCATCATGCTGCCGCCCCAGACCAGATCAACCACCCCCCAGGAAATAACACTGCTCAACCTGTGGATATCGGAGGTCAGCCGGGCCATCAGCCAGCCAACCGGCCTCTTATCATAATAGGTAAGCGATAGCAGCTGAAGCTTCTCAAAGGCTGCCTGGCGGATATCGCAGGCAATATCTGTCTCCAGCCTGCCGGCCAGATAAATAAATAGAAAAATATTTAAGGCCTGCAGGGAAATAATTAGAAAATACACCAGAGCAAAACTCATGAATCCCTCCAGCTGATTGGGAACGACAAAATTATCGACTGCATAGCGGGTCATGAGCGGCAGCACAGCATCCACTCCGGCTACCATCAGCATTACCGCTGCCAGCCCCAGCAATATTTTTTTATAAGGCAGGCTGTATTTTATGATCTCCTTCCAGAGATCCAGATTGATTCTTTTTTTATAGGTTTCTTCCTGCATTGTTTGCATCCTGATCACTCCTGTCTTAACTTACTATCTCTTCTTCATTCTGCAGCTGCCAGGTCCGACGGTAGATACCCGGTTCCTTAATAAGCTCCTGATGAGTCCCCTGCTGAACAATTTTCCCCTGTTCCAGCACCAGAATCTGATCGGAGGAAGCCAGAGTACTAATTCGGTGAGAAATTATTATTTTTGTCAGATCAGCATAATTTTTCTTAAGAGCCTGTCTAATCTTGAGATCGGTCCTGGTATCGACGGCACTGAGAGAATCATCAAAGATCATTACGGGACAGTTTCTTACCAGTGTCCTGGCAATGGCCAGCCGCTGTTTCTGTCCTCCGGAAAGGGAAACTCCCCTTTCACCTACTTCAGTCTGATAACCCCTATCAAATTCAGAGATTACCTCGTGAACTGCAGCAATTTCAGCTGCCCTCTCCAGCTCAGCTGGCTCAACCTCTGGCACGGCCAGAGTAATATTATCTTCAACGCTCCGGGCAAAGAGATAGGGTTCCTGGAGAATCAGACCAATCTGCTGTCTGATCCAGCCCCGATCAAACTCCTTTAGCTCCCGGCCATCAATTTTTATTGACCCCTGCTGATAGTCATAGAGGCGGGTCAGCAGATAAGCCAGGGTACTCTTACCGGAACCGGTGGATCCAAGAATACCTAGAGTTTCTCCAGGCTGAACGGTAAAGGAGATATTCTCCAGAACCGGCTCACCCGACTGGTAGCTGAAGCTGAGATTACGAACTTCAATTCTTCCTCGTATCTGTTTCTGAAGCCCCTGCTGGCGGAAATCTTCCCGGGGTTCATTAAGTATCTGTTGTATTCTTTCAACAGCCACCTGAGATTTACCCAGATCAGTTAAAATCCTGCCGGCCTGCCGAACTGGCCAGAGCAGCATTCCTTCATAGGTTACGAAAACCACCAGGGTTCCGAGGGTAAGCTGACCGGCGGCAGCCCGCTGAGTACCTACCAGCAAAACCAGTCCAATCTGCAGAAAGCAGATAAAATCCGAAAAGGACCAGAAATAGGCCAGCAGCCTGATTAATCTAAAGGTGAGATCTCTGTGGCGTTGGTTTTTAGCCGTGAAGGTCTTTATCTCTTCCGGCTGACGGGCAAAGGCCTTAACCACCCTGACTCCTGTTAGATTCTCCTGTAAGACCGTGGAAAGATCAGCCTCGGCTTCATCAGCAGCCCGAAAAGCCACTCTAACCCGAAGAAAGAAGATATAGGAAAAGAAAAATATAACCGGTACTACCAGCAGAGAAATCCCTGTCATAAAAGGGTCCAGATAAAACATGATTCCGGCTATTATTCCCAGCATAAATATCGCCCTGCCAACCTCCACCAGCTGAACGGCAAAAAATCGCCGAATAGTTTCCAGATCAGAGGTGCAGCGCTGAATCAGGTCTCCGGTATCTTTGTTAACATGATAGGAAAAACTCAAATACTGCAGATGCCGAAAAAGCTCATCCCGGAAATTTCGGGCCATCTCTTCAGCTGCTTCAGCTGCCCATCTGCCCTTCCAGTAAAGAAATAATCCCCGAAATAGTGTTAAAATTATTATCAAAAGGGCCGGCAGCCAGAGGCTGGCTAGCCAGTAATCTTCCCCCCCTGTCAGCAGAAAAAACCTTTCTGCCAGTCCTGGTAAATCTAATGGTTCATTTCCGATAACTGAATCTATCGTTATCCTGATTACCTGGGGAACCAGCAGCAAAAAAATGGTAGAAATTCCTACTGCCAGAACCGCTGCTAGGTATTTTAGTTTCATTGTTTTCATGTAAATAAAAGCTGTTATAATTGTGTTCATGATTTTCACCACTTTCAGACAAATTAAAAAGGCCGCAGAATTCCCGCGGCCTTTTCATCAGGTTAAGCTCATCTCCAGTCTGATTGCAGACAGAATAATAAACTTAATAAAAAAACTGCGGGAGCAACCCGCAGTTTAGTATAATATATTTGAGGCGCCGATTGAACTTGCTGAGGGGGCAGTCAATCAGGCACTCAAAATTATATTATCTCCGAGGGCCGCTGTATATGATAAGCTATCAGAGTTTGTGAATTCAAATACATTAGCTTCAGGCATACTATCATCAGGCATAATTATTCCAGGGGTAAGAGATAGGGCTGCTATACGGATAAATAATAGATCAAGCAGTCTGTCAATTTTCAAATTAATATCTCTCATCCTTAACTCCTGATAGAAAATCATTCCAACGTCCCTCCTTTCTTTAAACTTAATTTTTTATTTGCTGTTATTTGCTTTAACCAGTTAAAGAATTACAACAAAATATTTAAATATTACTTTAAACTTAAACATATTATAAACAATAAAATGAATAATTTCAAGTATAAATTTAAATTTTTTAAGAAAAATTTTAAATATCACCGGTCTGACATTTTGGGCAGAGGCCATAGATTTTAATGTTATGGTCTTTAATCTGATATCCTGTTCTCTCGGCAAGCTCGCTTTCATAATCCTCAAGGGGGCAGCCCAGGCACTTAATTTCCCCGCAGGAAGTACAGATCAGATGATGATGGTGGCTCTCAATAAACTCATAAAATTTTTCCTTTCTGGATCTATCAAGATTAAATTCCCGGATCAGACCCCTGCTGCAAAAAAATTTTAAATTGCGATAAATAGTGGAAAGGCGGATTCCAGAATCCTGTTTAATTAATTTCCGGTGAATTTTAGCCGCTGACAGCGGTTTAAGAGATTCTATCAGCTCCTGAAGGATTAACTGCCGCTGTCGAGTTATTCTAATCCCCTGGCTCTGCAATATTTTCTTAGCCTGATTTTTTATCTCTGACATGACAATCCTCCCCTTTTGAAAATAATTATATCCTGCAGCCAGCAGCAAGTCAAAATTTTCTGGCCAGAACTAGTATGAGCTCGGCATAAGCTTGATAATATAATAATTTATAACAAAATGAAAAACCCTGCCCGGGGAAGGCAGGGAAAACATGGAGGAGGAAAACAGTTTTTATTTATCAGAATGCCTGCTGCTGCAGGCTCACTTCTATAGAAGTGCTGTTCTGTTGATAAGGCCTAAATAAATCAGAGCAAATTGGATAGGGCAATTTTTCTTTCTGCTATCTTGCTTATAGAAATTATAACTTCATTCTGTGAGAAAAAATTGAGAAAGAATCAATATTTTTACCAAGATTGATTCAGAATAATATAAACCTCTGACAGATTAATCTCCAGCAAATTTTCTTCCAGAAATTCAACAAAATCCCGGGCGGCGTCAAAAGCAACACTGATTACTGTTCTCCCGGCCAGCAGCAGATCATAAACTTTTTGAGTCTCTTAAAGCTATTTATTTGCCCGGGGCAGGTAAAAGCCTATGGTTGTACCCTCACCTTCACTGCTCTCAACAAAAACATCGCCATCATGCTCCAGAATAATCTCACGGGAAATGGCCAGTCCCAGTCCACTGCCTTCTTTGCCGGGTGTGCGGGCCTTATCAACCTTATAAAACCTTTCCCAGATATTATCCAGTTCACTGGTTGGAATGCCAATACCTTCGTCTCTTACGGTGAATTTAACCCTGCCATCAACCGCTGCAGCGCTGAGATAAATCGAGCTGTCTTCGGGAGAAAATTTGCGAGCATTATCCAGAAAATTAAAGAGAACCTGTTTTATGCGAGAATTATTGGCTTCGATCAATAATTCCTCTTCAGGATAATCCACCTGAATTCTACCCCGCAGGGAGCCTGATTTGTTGAAGGTATCCACTACATTTCTCAACAGATCGGCTACAGAAATAATTTCCTTTTCTCCGGAAATATCCTGACTTTCATATTCGGCCATACTGAGGATTTCATCTACCAAAGTACCTAACCTGTTGCTTTCCTGAAGCACTATCTCCAGGTATTCCTCTCTTTTTTCCTGATCATCAACAATATCATCCAGCAAAATTTCAGCTGAGCCTCTAATAGAAGAAAGGGGAGCTTTTAACTCATGGGAAACATTGGCTACAAAATCCTGCTGCAGTTTTTCAAAACGCCAGCGTTCACTTATATCCTGAAATAAACCTACAACACCCCAGATAGAGTCCCCCACACAGATGGCATTACAGCGCAGTAAGATCCGCTTTTCCTGCTTGCTGTTATCAATAGTAAATTCCTGCTGATTAGCTTCCTGTTCGGTTAAGACTTTATCAAAGGTTTGCCGAACCTGCTCCTCCAGGCCAATCTCAGAAATATTATTATCCACAACTTCCTGAGAAATATTGAAAAGCTTCTTGAAGGAACTGTTGTGAAGAATAACATTTTTATTTCTATCAATTGCCAGAACGCCCTCTTCCATTCCGGTTAAAATATATTTTAATTTATTGCGCTCCCGGGTTAGTTCGTCTATGCTGTGCTTTAATTCGGTAGAAAGAGAGTTAAAGCTATCTCTTAAGGTGCTTAATTCCCGGCTGGGATTTTCATCCTGAAAATCAAGCTGAAGACCATAATCACCGCGCCGCAGATTCAAAACCGCCTTGCTCATATTCTTTAAAGGACTTGCCAGACTGCGAGACCAGCCGTAAGCAAGTACCACTCCCAACACTATAGCAATAAATGAGGAATAGAGCATTAACCGCCGTACCTGTCTTACGGTAGAATTGATCCCCTCAACCGAAGTGAAAACCAGCAGGCCTCCAACAACCTCATCCACCTGGCGTACCGGCATGCCGACCAGCAGCATGGGACGTTCAAAATGCTGGGGGTCAACCTCCTGAGAGATTATATTGCCGGCAAAAATCGGCTCGGAATTTAGAAACTGAATGCTTGATCCTCCGGTATCAAGATAGGGATAACTGTGAATGAGAAATCCCTGCTCGTCAATCAGCCAGGCCTGACCGGAATTAATTTCAGCAATCAGCTGGAGAGTATTGGATATGCTTTCCTCGTCATTTTCATTAATAGAATTATATAGAGCTTGATTTAATACCTGACTGTTCTGGATTATCTCAGTTTCGGTTTTGGAAAACTGAAAATTATAGAAAAAATATATCATGGAGAAGCCCAGAATAATTATTATTAACAGGGAAAGCAGGAAAAATCTCACAAACAATCGGGTAAAAAGCGTATTCATGCTGGGCGGCAGATAACCTGCCAGATGCTGCTTAAAATCATTCAGCCTTTTCTTCAACTTCAAATTTATATCCCACCCCCCAGACAGTCTTAATATAATCAGAAACAATATCGCCTAATTTCTGACGCAGAGATTTAATGTGGGTGTCAACCGTTCTGATATCACCAAAATAGTCATAACCCCAGACCTTTTTTAGCAGGCTTTCCCGATCAAAAACAATCCGGGGTGAAGAGGCCAGGGTCCAGAGCAGATCAAATTCCTTGGGAGTCAGTTCAATCTCTTCTTTCTCAATTCTAACACTTCTCTCATTCTTATTAATGACAAAATCCTGGTAATTCAGTACCTCCGTATCAACTTCATCTTCCCGCTGCAATCTGCGGAGGACAGCTTTGGCCCGGGCTACCACCTCCCGGGGACTAAAGGGTTTGGTAACATAATCGTCAGCCCCAAGTTCCAGACCCATTATTCGATCGGAATCCTTGGTCTTGGCACTCAGGAAAATAATCGGGGTGTTATTGCCAGGACGAAGCTTTTTGCAGACCTCCCAGCCATCCATTTCCGGCAGCATGATATCCAGCACTATGATATCAGGATTCAACTCCCGAATTAATTTCAAACCTTCCTGACCTGTGGAAGCAGTGTGAACCTGAAAATTCTCATATTCAAAGTACTCTGTCAGTATTTGCAGGATATGATTATCATCATCGATGATTATGACCCGGTACTGATTCAATGTAATTCCTCCTTGAAAAATCAATTCTTTATATAATTATAACTTTTTTTTGCCGTTATCACAAGACAAACCAGGACCAAATGCGGATTGAACCCGCCGGTAAGAACTGCTAACTATATTTATATGAGAAACTGAAAAATAAATACTGTTAAAATACTGACAAGGACAACAGCCAGCAGGCTGAACTTGAAGTAAGCTAACAGCACTGCAGTCAGACCTCCGGCCAGAGCGGCAAAAACCGAATCAGTGGCCTGTAAAATACCGGGAAATATCAGGGCGCTCAGGGCAGCCGGAGGTATATAAAGCATGAAACGCTTCCAGAAGGGGGAGAGCTCTATTTCTGAAAGAATAACCAGGGGCAGCATCCTGGGGAGATAAGTAACCAAGGCCATGCCCGTCAGCAAAATAATAAAGCTATTCATCTTTATCATCTCCGGTAAAAATCACAGCTCCCAGAAAAGCTGCTCCCACAGTGCTTAAGGTTATCCTCCAGCCCTGAGAAATATTATGCAGGGGATTCCAGCTGATCAGGGAGCTCAGCGCAAGAGCTATCAGGGCAACTTTAAGTTTGCTGCTGGAGCTTTTAATCTCAGGGACAATCAGGCCTAAAAACATGGCATAGAGGGCAATTTCCATGCTTGATTCCAGCATTCCGGGCAGCTGACCTCCCAGCACCACTCCGGCTGCCGACCCGGCAGTCCAGGCCAGATAGGGAAGTAAAATAACTCCCAGAACATAAAAAGCTGGAAGCCGGTGTCGTCTGTCGGTGGCAAGCAGGGAAAAGCTCTCATCGGTGATGCCAAAGGCCAGCATCGCCAGCCAGCCCCTGGAGAGGCCAGGCAGTTTTTCCGAAACTGTGGCCGACATCAAAATATGCCTTAAATTGACAAAGAAGGTGGTGGCAACTATGCCCGGAAAAGCTGCTCCTGCTGCTATCAGCTCTACTGCCACAAACTGGCTGGCACCAGCAAAGACCAGCAGAGACATTAAAACCGCCGCCAGAGAGGGAAGGCCTGCTGTCCGGGAAATCACCCCAAAGGTTACCGCTATGGGAAGATAACCAATTGCCACCGGCAGACCATCCCGCAGGCCTCTTTGAAAATGATACTTTCCCGGTCTGCTCTGCTTTTCAATTATTGTTTTGTCGGACATCTGCCTCACCTTCTTTCTTGCTGTTGACTAATCTTCATTTGAGTTAAATAAGAATTTTCAGAGGGGTTAAATTAAAGGGGTTAAATTTTCCAGCTAAAATAAGACTGCTAAGCGGAAAAATTAATTGTAAGTTAGTTAGGTGATATTATACAATTTAATACCTTAATTGGCAAATTAAAAAAAAGAGCCTCTTCCCTGCTGCCAGGAGTGCCGGCTGCGGAGAAGAAGCCTAAGATTTCAGAATATGATAAACCTGGAAATTTAAAAAATATTTTAGTAGCTGGATGTTTCGGTCTCCTCTTCCTGAGATTCTGCTGCTTCAGCCTCAGTCTCATCATCCTCATCGTTTTTTTTCTTCTTATCTTTAAGAAAATCCAGCTTGGATACCAGTTCTGGCAGCATCTCAAAAAGCTTATCCAGCGAGCCCTTTCCCTCCAGAGTTACAAGCTCGACCTCATCATCTTTGATAACCAGAATGGCATTGGGAGAAATCCGGCAGCCAACCCCGCCACCTGCTCCTCCACTTTCTCCACCTTTACCTTCCTTTTCCTCACCAATCCCGCCGCCCAGACCAAAGGAAGCGGTAATGATAGGAACAAGTTTCACAGAACCAACCTGAATTGGTTCTCCTACCACCGTTTCTGTTTTGAGAAAGTTATCAAGCTTACTGTAGATCATTTCCATCATTTTTCGGGTATCTTCCATTTTAAGCCCCTCCTTTTTTAGGATAAATCGTTAAACTTTGTGAGTTAAATCATCAAATAAATTAAAACCAGACATTAAACCCGCTGCTCAATTCAAGCAGATTCTGCCTTCTTCTGCTGGCGGATCTGCCAGAGCAGTTTAAGAGTGGTCGGGGACAATAAAAACCGGAGCAGCTGCCAGAGAAGCCGCAGCGGTATGACGCTGCCGGAAATTATCCCCCGGGATTCAATCACCTCCCTTTCCCAGTTGATCTGTAAAGAAACCGGAATTTGAGGTCGGGGAGATTTGAGAGAATAATAAAAAGCCAGCAGCAGGCCATTGAGATCCGGTTCCGGCAGACCAACGGTAATATTAAAACTATAATATTTTGGTTTGAGTAGAGAAAAAACATCCCGGAGCAGATCGTAAATATGAACAAAATTTTTCTTGCTGTACAGCTCATCGTGATAAATTGATTTCAGTTTCACCAGGATATTTTTTGAGGTTTTATCAGTTTTTTTCTCTGAGGGAGAAGATTTGCTTTTTTCTTCCGGTTTTTCCCTGTCAGAAGAGAGGGGAATACCAAAAACTTTTATTTTACTTTCCTGCTGGCCGGCAAGATTATCAATCCTGTAAGAAAAAACGGGGGCACCAGCCGCTATCTGATAGTCCAGCTTTTCTTCATAGGTATATTCAATTTTATACCTGAAGGGCCATAAAACTGCCAGCAAAATAACTGCCAGCAGCAGACCGCCTATAATTTGCATCACAATCATTAATATCCCCGCCAGCGATAATTATTCTTAATATATTTCCAGTTATTCTTATGCCTGTAAATATTATTATAATTGAAATTTCCGTTTTGTCAATGGCAGGAGAAAAATCAGCAAAGCTTTTTTTGCTGCTGCTGTTATTCCGGCTCAAAAACCAGAACTTAAGCTGCTTCAGGGCCGAGCAGGCAAGAGATTAAATATAAAACAGCAAAAAATACCGGATTAAAGCAGAGCGGAAAAATGCTGGTATAGGACAAAGCTTTATTTTTTGTGTCCTCCAATATTGCTGTTGAGGCGCTCCCGAATGCTGCCCTCGGCCCGACTCAGGCCGTAATCCAGCTTGCCCGGACCAAATCTATCCCGGATTTTATCCCGGGTTTTGGCCAGCCGGATTTTCTTCTCCTGATTCTGAAAAAGATTGAGCTGAATTTCCTCTTCAGCCACCAGACTGCTCAGCGAAACACTGATCCGGCGGACCGGATAATTTCTCCGCCGGGTCTTTTTGTGAAAGAGCTCCCAGCAAATTTCCAGAATCTCATGCTCCAGATTGGTGGCGGACTCGAGAGTCTTCTGGGCCTGAAAACCCCGCCGGGAAGTGCTGCGGCTGTAACTTAAGCTCAGGCTTACGGTCCTGCCTGCCAGCCCCAGGCTGCGGGCCCGGTAACCAACATCCTCGCTCAGGT
>PWHA01000188.1 GCA_003554685.1 Halanaerobiaceae bacterium | reverse complement strand
TTCCAGAAATATTTCCATCCTCATCTGAGTAGGATAACCCAATAATGTCATTTATCGCTTCGCCATGTTCGTTGATTACCTGTCCGGAAACAGTATAAAAGGCACTGCTGGCTGTGAATTCGATATTTAAATCTTCCTGGTCTACTATTTTTGAAGTTGGTGAAAAGCCCCAGAACTCTTTTTCAGGCCGCAGCTCTACTTTACCGATTAAATCCCGCTTGTCAAAGCTTCCTTCGGCATCAGTTGTAACAGGAGAATAGTTCTCTGCTGGCGAATCAAACTTTATCTCTACTCCTTCAACACCTATTCCATCACCATCGACTATCTGTCCAGCAATTCTATATCTGAGGTTGCTGGCTGTGAATTTGAGCTCTAAATCTTCCTGGTTTACCGTTTTAATTGAAGGGGAAAAGCCCCAGTCCTCCTTTTCTGGCAATAACTCTACTTCACCAATTAAGCCCTGCTTGGAAAATTTACCTTCGGAATCAGTTATTACGGGATCAAAATCTTCTTCTGATGAATCAAATTTTATCTCTACACCCTGAATGCCTTCTCCCTCTTGATCCACTACCTGTCCGGCTATGTTATATCTAAGTCCGTTGCCCTTGAATTCAATTTCCATATCAGACTCTGTTTTCCTTAAACTAGAGGGTTCAAAGACCCAGTCTTATTTGACTGCCTCTATTTTGGCTTCATCAGAGAGTCCGACTAACTGCCAGTTGCCCTCTTCATCGGTTTTAGCATATTCTTCCTCATCCCCATTTATATCTCTAATTATTACATCTTCAATTCCTTCTTCAGTTTCCTGATCAATAACTCTGCCACCTAAAGAAAATGTACTTGAATAAATATTATCGCAGGCAGAAAGGGTAAACATAAATATTAGTATAATAAATAAAGCCATTAATTTTTTTATCACATTATTCACAATAAGTACCTCCCCTATCATCAATTAATCAATTGTTTTTATTAAGATATTAAACCTTAATGCCTTTTTGGGACACTAGAGGAAATGAAAAATTTACCTACTATTTTTAAGATAAACCCGCCTGCCCCGGAAAGGGCACAACAAGATATAAAATAAATGGACCAATGTTCAAGGTAAATTCCCATGTCCCTTCAGAACACAACAATAAATGAAAAAATTACAGCTTGTGTTCAAGGTAAAAAATGCAAAAAGAAAGAAAAAAGTTAAGCATAAAATTAAGGTTAAGCATAAAAAAGCATAAAATTTAGTAAGATAGTTTAAAAAAATCTAAAATAGGATTTAAATATTAATAGTACTATATTAATAATACTAAAAATTAATTCTCAAAGCAACTACCCCGCCATAATCGGAATTAAGTCCAAAAAAAGATGCTTTTGCTCCTACATATTCAGTAAACATATAAGAGGCTCCCACATCATAAAAAAATGCCAGTTTTCCCGGATAAATGCCTGCCCGGAAATCTGTATGAGCCAGGACATTCTGGGTAACATGACGTTCAAAATTGGCTCCCAGCATAAAACCGTTATATTTTTCAGGAGGATTTTCATATTCAAGCTGACTTAAACCAAGCATGAAATATGTATAATAATCTAATAAATAATGGTCGGGAAGGTGAAAGTTGCCCAAAATATTTATGTTGCTGTAATTTCCTTCCTGGTGATAGTAAGTAAAACCGGCTGACCAGTTTTCTATGCCAAGTAAGAGATCCAATCCATATCCCGGATTTCCAGATTGATTTCCAACCTGTAATTCCAGATTCATTCGGACTGCTTCTGCAGGAACCGGCAGCAGGGCTGCCAGCAAAATTATGGAAATAAGCAGGCCAAAAATAAGTAATTTATTCATAATCAAATCCCCCTATGTATTTTCCAGTCTTAGCACCATCCAGTATACTGCTATAATAACAAACTTCTGTTAATTAATATTCTTCATGAAAAGATAAAATCCTTTTTTTTACTGTGAAAATTGGAAAAAAATCTATAAATTATAAATATCTTATACTAGTTGCTAAATATCGAGGCCTCGTCCACAGTTTTTTAATGGGAGGTAATTGTTAATATCAAGACATCGTCCACAATTTTTAAATGGGGGTTAAATGGGGGGCAATTGCTAATATCAAGACATCGTCCACACTTTTTTAATTGGGGGTAACTAATCGGGGATAACTATTAGAACATCGTTAACACCTGCCATAGTGGAAGCAGGCCGGCTCAGGGCGGTATTGTAACTATTAGAACATCGGCAACTTGCCCCGAGCGGGCAAGTCTCCCCCGGTTGACAAAACCTCAAAGCTTTTTTACCGCTTCCAGCATCCGCTGCATTCCTTCTTCAACTTCTTCGGTGGAACAGGTAAAGGCAATCCTAATTTTCCCCTTGCCCGATTCTCCGAAATCCTCACCGGGGACTACTGCCACGCCAGCCTCTTCCAGAATATATTCACAGAATTCCATCGGCTTCAAACCGGTTCCGCTGATATCGGGAAAGGCATAAAATCCTCCCCCGGGCTCGGCAAATCTAATACCGGGCATCTTATCCAGATAGCTGAGAACAATTTCTCTCCGTTCGGCAAAGGCCTCTATCATGGGCTGAATCAGTTCATCTCCCTGCTCAAAGGCGGTAATGCTGCCGGCCTGGGCAAAGGAAGTTGCTGAAAGAATCATATTCTGGGGTACTTTAACAATGGAATCGATTATTTCCGGCAGCGCTGCAACAAAACCAATCCGCCAGCCGGTCATGGAATAGGTCTTTGAGGTGCTGTGCACTGTGATCGTCCGCTCCTGCATTCCCGGCAGGCTGGCTATACTGACATGCTCGCCTTCAAAAACATACTTCTCGTAGCATTCATCAGAAAGAACCAGAATATCTCTCTCCCGGGCAAACTCTGCCACCTCTTCCAGAGCCTGGCGGTCCTGGACTGCTCCGGTGGGATTATTGGGCGAATTGATGATCAGCATCTTTGTCCGGTCAGTGCAGCTTCTTTCCAGGACTTCCCGGTTGATGCGAAAACTATGCTCCATCCTGAGCGGCACATCCACCGGAATAGCGTTGGCCAGTCTGACCTGTTTAAAGAAGGAGGGGTAGCCGGGAGAGGGAATCATAACTTCCTCGCCAGCATCCACCAGTCCCAGCACCGCGGTGCTGAGAGCCATCATGGCCCCTGTCGTCACAATAATGCCCTCTGCTCCAACGTCGATGCCATTCTCCCTGCTTAATTTCTCGGCAAAAACTTCACGCAGTCGCTTCAGACCGTGATTGGAAGTATAGTGGACCATTCCCTGATCCAGAGCATCTTTGGCGCTTTCCTTGATGATATCAGGGGTATCAAAATCAGGCCGACCGATCTCCATATGAATGATATCCCGACCTTCAGCCTCCAGCTGATTGGCTCTGTCAAAAACCACCCTGATATCCGCTAGTGATATTTCCTGCAGTCGTTTTGATTCCTGCCACATAAAAAAATCCTCCTCTTCTTCTGTGTTAAATTTACTTGTGCTGAATTTATTTTTATTGAAATTTTTCGGTTGCCTGAAGAAAGCTTTTGATTTCCTCCGGTGAATTATAATGACATACCGATAGCCTTATCAGGTCATCAACACCCAGCACTTCCAGCACATGTCTTCCGTAAATATTTCTCTCCCGGGTGCTCAAGCTGATGCCGGCTTCCTTATAATATTTTTTGGCCAGCTCATTGGAATTTTTACCCTTAATCCTGAAAGCTATCAGCCCGGTTCTGCCCTCCAGGTCCAGGTCATCATGCTGACCATCATTCTGGCCCTCACTTTTGTGATCCGGTCTGTCCTGATGGCTGTAAACCGGCTCAGCAGGCTGCCTTTTCCCTGGGCAGTTTTGCAGACCCAGGATGTCTACATTCTTCATCTGCCTCAGGCCTCTGATACCGGCATTTTTTAATTTACCAGAATCACCCGATTTATCTTCACAATAATTTCCCTGGGCTCCTGATCTGCCAGTTTCTCCAGTTTCTTTTGAATCGCCGGCTTCCTCTATATTGCCAGACCCTTGATATCCCTCAAAACCATCCAGAGCCAATTTCATAAGTCCTTTAGTGTGGGAGCTTATTTTCTCCATGGCTAATTCAATTTTTCTTCTCTCATCAAAATTGTCCCTCTCACCGGAGCTGCTTTTATCAT
The DNA here is from genome assembly GCA_003554685.1 of Halanaerobiaceae bacterium. Lineage (GTDB taxonomy): Bacteria > Bacillota > Halanaerobiia > Halanaerobiales > Halarsenatibacteraceae > T1SED10-84. The sequence continues at coordinate 5,668 of PWHA01000188.1, read as the reverse complement.
GAATCCTCTCGCTCCCGTTAAAACTATCACTCTCAAAAAAATTATTTTTTTCATAAAATCTACTTCTAACCATTGTTTTTTTATAAAATCTACTTCTCGCCTTTGAACTGCCTTTCTCATTTTTATCATTAAAATTTTTCTTATTAAAACTGCTTTTCTTTTCAGTTCCGGGTTTATCACCATCAATGGCGATAAGTTGCCCCCCCAGCCATTTCAAATAGCTAATCACAGCAGAAAACCCGGCATAGGTGGATTCATCCTCTGCCCCGATGGCCCATTCACCCGCAGGCCTTTCTCGCATCTGCCAGTGAGGCAGTTCATCGAATCTCTCGCTTATGTAGCCAATCCCGCTGCCCTTTTTACAGTATATTTTATAGCCGCTGATGATATAGGCATCAACATCCAGTTCCTCAACATCTATCAGGCGATGAGGAGCATACTGAACTCCATCGACCACAACATAGATCCCGGGATTTATGGCCCGGGCCTCCCGGACTATTTCTCCGACATCATTGACACCACCGGTAATGTTGGAGCCATGAATTAAAGCCAGCAGGCAGGTATCTTTATCGATGAGGTTCAGGACATTTTCAACAGGAACAACCCCTTTCTTCCTGTCGAAATCAGCAATCCGCCTTTCCAGATTATACTTTTCGGCAAACTGATGGGTGGATTCAAAAACCGCAGGATGCTCCAGGTTGCTGGTTACTATATTTTTACCTGCATCTTTATAGGCCGAGCAGACTGCATTTATACATCTATAAACGGTGTGGGTGCCGCTCATTGCCGGTATGATATGTCCCGAGTCAGCTCCAAAGAAGAGCCTGGCATCCTTCTTAAACCTCTCTTTCACAGCAGCAAAATGCCGGGAAGCGGGATCAATCCTGCTTTTCTGGGCATAGGATTTTATCTCAGCGCCGGCCCTATCGGTCATTTTCTTCAGCCTTAGTGCTCCTGATACCGAATCCAGAAAAAGTCTTTCCCCGCCATACAGGCTATTCTTAACATAGTGAAATTTGCTTCTGATTTCCTGAAGTAAAACAGGAGAAAATAGTTCCTGATCCATATGGAATCATTCCTCTTGAGTTTTTATGAATCTTGATTTATCTTGATTTATGAATCTTGATTTATCTTGATTTATGAAGTGAGATTTTTAATTAAAATTTGCTTGGCAGGCCAAACTTTATTTATCAAACAAGCCGAACTCTAGTTATCAAAGTTCCTGATAAAGCAGCTGATCTCCTTCAAGCCCTTTTCCAGCTCGGAGCGGTTTCCGGCAAAGGCCAGCCGGAAGAAACCTTCCTTCTCAAAGCAGCTGCCCGGTACCAGGAGAACTCCCCGTTCCTCGATCATCCGGCGGCAGAATTCCCGGGAAGAAATATCGAGATCATATTTAAGAAAGGCTACCGATCCGGCCTCAGGTTTGACATAATCAATCGCCGGCTCCTTTGCCACCCAGTTATCAAGAATTTCCAGCTGCTCCACCACCCGGGGAAAATTGCGTTCCCGGATCTTGTCTCTGTTCTGCAGGGCCAGCGCAGCCAGGAAATCATCAATCTTACCGCAGCTAATTATAGTGTAATCCCTGCGGCGCTGGCATTCTTCAATTATTTCCTGGGCAGCTGCAATCCAGCCCATCCGGAGACCGGCCAGGGAAAAAACTTTAGACATGCTGCCAACACTGATTCCCTTCTCATAAAGATCAGCAACCGAGGGAACTCTTTCCTCCGGATCATGAAAGAGACCGTGGTATACTTCATCGCAGAGCAGATAGGCTCCCTGGCGCCGGGCCAGTTCTACTATCTCTTCCAGCATTGGCCGCTTGATCAGGGCGCCGGTGGGATTGTTGGGGTTATTGAGACAGATAAGCCGGGTATCGTCATCGAGCAGCTCCTCCAGCCGGTTTAAATCGGGCAGAAAATTATCTTCGTATTTAAGTTCAAGAATTTTCACTTCGGCCTGAAAGGACTCAGGAATTGAATATAACTGCTGATAGGTCGGCTGAACCGAAACTACCTTCTCGCCGGGATTTACCAGAGTATAGAACGCCAAAAAGTTAGCACCACTGCCCCCATGGGTGGCCAGAATATTTTCCGGTCCCATATTCTGATAGAGGTTGGCTGCTTCATTACGGAAAGCCTCCGAGCCTCTGATATAGCCGTAATCCAGTTTCATTGTTTTAATCATATCCATCAGGCCGTCGGATTCACCTACCAGTTTGAGAAGCTCTTTGAGGGTTAAGGATTCCACACAGGTCTCACCGGTATTATACTTAGCATCCATTTCATAGGCGTTCATCCACTCCTCTACCCCAAACCTGGATATTTCCATTAATTTATATCCTCCTCAAGAAACAGTTTCCGCAGGAGACTGCCATCAATATTTCCCCCTGATATAACTATTGCTGTTTCTCCCTTTATTATTGTTTGTCCTGCTCCGGCCAGCCCCAGCACTGCAGAGGGTTCAGCCATTATCTTCTCTTCTGCGATCAGATGCAGCAGGGCTTTCCTGATATTTTCCTCGCTGACGGGCAGCACTTCGTCCAGCCATTCCGGGGCCATTTCAAAGGGAATTCTGCCAACTCCACCGAGCAGAGCATCGCAGATACTATCTTCGATCGGGTATTCCTCATAAAATTTGTCTTCAGCCAGGGCCCGAATCATGGCAGGGCAGGCTTCGGTCTGAAAGCCAATAACCTGCACATCAGGGCGAATGCTTTTGGCAGCCACGCTGATTCCGGGGATGAGCCCTCCTCCGCCCACCGGCACCAGGATGGTTTGAATGCCGGGATTCTGATCCATTATCTCCAGTCCGATGGTTCCCTGGCCAGCAATAACCTCGGGATCGGAACAGGGATCGACAAAAACCAGCTCTTCCTCTTCCTGAATTTGATGAGCACGGCGGTGGGCTTCATTATAATCCCTGCCGATAACTCTGACTTCGGCTCCATAGTGCCTTATCAGTTTTATCTTGGACTGAGGTGTTGGCTCCGGTACAACCACGATTGCCGGAATTTCAAGCAGGCTGGCAGCATAACTGACCGCTGCCCCATGGTTCCCGGAGGAAACTGCCAGCACCCCGGTCTTTTTTTCCCGATCCGAGAGAGAGGTTAATTTGCTGAAGGCTCCCCGAACTTTAAAACTCCGGGTTTTCTGCTGGGATTCCAGTTTCAGATAATAGTTTCCTGGGCGTGGGCGCTGATCCACCGGGTTATCTCTTAAGCTCTCGGTCTCGGTCCGGGCATTTTTTTCCCCGGGCCAGAAACGCAGTTCTTCCAGAGGTGTCTGATAGATAAATCCTTGAATTCGCCTTTGAGCTGCCTGAATATCGGAAAAATCGATCATTATTTCAGCTCCTCGTAATCCAATCGCATTTGAGAACCATTTAAGCACAATAAGCATATTTAATTCGCATTGTATGCATATTTAATTCGAATTATATGCATATTTAATTCGCAATTTAACACATTTTATGCATATTTAATTCGCAATTTAACACATTAAATAATTACATTGCAATTACTATATTATTCTCCGATACTTTAAATATTACATTGCAATTACTATATTATTCTCCGATACTTTTTAAATCCCTGCCCGCTGTAGCGTTTTATAATCCCTGCCCGCTGAGGTGTTTAAAAAATAATTTTCTGCTCCTGCTCGCTGTGACAGCCTTGAAACCTCTGAATTCTTTTGTTAGTTGCTATAGCTGCTGTTATTTATTATAGGTACTTGCTTTTATCTTTCCGGGCCCGGAGAAATTTGATCAGGGGATAGCCAAAGAGCAGAACCACAACGGCCTGACTGACAGTTATCTGCAGGGCGGTAATCCAGTAGGGAATCTCGAAAAGCACGGAAAGATAGAGGCTGACCAGCACTCCGTTAAATACTATGGGGCTTGAATAGGCAATAAAACTAAAGCGAAATTTGTAGGTGACCGCAGCTGCCAGCAGGGTTATCAGGCTGCCACCGATGATGTCAACCATTCCCAGCCCGCCAATGATGTTGGCCAGCATGACTCCCAGAAAGAGGGCCGGTACCGCTTCGGGATAGAGAATTGGCAGTACTGTCAGGGCTTCGGCCAGCCGAAACTGCAGCGGTCCAAAACTGACCGGTGCTAAAATGTAGGTTATGACAATATAAAGCCCGGTGATCATGGCTCCCCGGGTTATGACTTTTGCTCGCACAATTATCAGACCTCCAGCTAATTCAGGATGCTGTGTCCAGGATATTTGTATTCAGAGTACTTGTATTCAGGGTACTTATATTCCCGGTTATATTTAGGCATTTTTGGCTACCACAGCAAAAGAATGCCGGTGAATCGGAGAAGGTCCGTATTTCTCCAGAGCAGCTATATGTTCTGCTGTACCGTAGCCCTTGTTGCTGGCAAAATTATACTGAGGGTACTGCTGATGATACTCCTCCATCAGGGTATCCCGGGTGACCTTAGCGAGAATTGAGGCAGCAGCAATAGCGTTGATTCTGGCATCTCCGTCGATAACCTTTTCCTGGGGAATGGAGGTTGAAAGCTCCAACTCACCATCAAGCAGCAGATAATGAGGTTCCAGCTTCAATCTTTTCAGAGCGGTTTCCATGGCCTGACAGGTAGCCTGAAGAATATTGATTTCATCAATCCGGGAACTGCTGATCAGGACAACCTCCCAGCCCAGAGCAATCTCCTGAATCCAGGCTGCCAGTTCCTCCCGTTTAGCAGCTGACAGCTTCTTGGAATCATCCAGTCCGGGAAGATAGCAGTCTGCCGGAAGAACCACTGCTCCCGCTGCCACCGGTCCGGCCAGAGGACCCCTGCCTGCTTCATCCAGACCACAGATCAAATTATAGCCCTGGTTGCGGAGCTTATCACAGTAGGCTTCCCGCTGCTGCCAGTCCTGACGGAGCTTATCCTGACGCTGCTGCTTCTTTTTAAGGCGCTTGGCAAGCTGCTGCACACCTTTGCGGGAATCCTCCTTCAGCAGCTTAATAACTTCTGCATCAGGCTGCTTCAGTGAAAAATACTGTTTCAGCTCCTTGATTGTCATGTCCGCAATTCTTTCGCCAGATATCTCCGTGTATTTTTGTTTGTCTATTTCATTATTATCATCTTTATTTTTATTATCATCTTTATTTTTATCTATGTGTTTATATTTATTTTTATGTTTATTATTGTGGCTTTTAAATTTATTATTTTCTTTTATATTAACATCATTATCACTGGAATAATCATTATGACCATTATTATGATCCGTATCACAATTATTATGATGATCATTGTGTTCTGCTTCGTGTTCTGCTTCATCATTATTATGATGATCATAGTGTTCTGCTTGATCATTATTGTGATAATCATCATGGTCCATATTATTATGAACTCTATCTTCTCTATTATCTTTATCTTTTCTGCCCCCGCTCACCTTCTCCACTCCTTTTTCTTATTTTTCAAAAGCAATTTTCCAGTTTATCGAAAGCCATTTTTCATGGTAACCTCCATGCCCCTTCGGAGCACAACAATAGATGAAATTAACCCTTCATATTTTTAAGGGGTAAATCCGCATGCCCCTCTTTGGGCCACAACAGGATATGAAAAATTTACCTGCTATTTTTCAAGGTAACAAAAACTCAAGCCATAAATTAATTTTAAATTTTCAGAGACAGAACACATAAGTTTTCAG
>PWHA01000099.1 GCA_003554685.1 Halanaerobiaceae bacterium | reverse complement strand
TTTCAGCAAATGTTTTTGTTGATAGCTCTGCCATGTCCGAGATTATAATTTTAAAATATAGTTAAATTCAACATTTATCAATGTAATCATACAAATGTAATCATACAAATGAAATCATAAATTAGTTAAATTTAAATTAGTTAAATTTAGTTAAATCTCTTTGATTTTAATAAATTGCAAAACAGGACATTTGTCCTAAATGTAATAACAGTAAATGTTGGTTAAATTTTATTAAATACTGGATTAAATACTGGTTGGTTAAATTTTATTAAATTGAGCTAATCAAAGGAAGTGAGTTTAAGCAGGTGAATAGTTATGGCCGACAGACGACACATTGGAATTAAAGAACGAACCAAGCTGTTTTTTATTCTGCTGCTGGCGGTTCTGGTGGTTGTGGCCGGAAGGCTGATCTGGATTCAGGTAATTCAGCGGGATTTTTACCAGAGCAGGGCTCTGGAACAGCGGCTGAGCAGCCTGCAGCTGGAGTCCAACCGGGGAACTATTTATGACCGCAGCGGAACTGAACTGGCTTTAAACAACCAAAAACATACCGTGGTAGCCATGCCGCGTCAGATTACCAACCCCGCCCAAAAAAGTGATGTTCTGGCGGGGATTTTGTCTATTGACAGGAATCTGATTGAAAGCAGGCTGACCCGGGATGCGGTGGTTGTTTACCTGGATCGCAAGGTTGAGGAGGAGGTTTATGAAGAGCTGCGGAAGCTGGATCTCAACGGGATTTCCTTCGTGCCGGAAACTGAGAGGTACTATCCCCGGGGTTCACTGGCCAGTCAGGTACTGGGCTTTGCCGGTATGGATAATTATGGTCTGGAGGGTCTGGAGCTTTCCTTTAATAATGAACTGGAAGGCATACCGGGGTTGATTCAGGAGGAACGGGATGCTGCCGGGAGATCAATTCCTGACGGGATCAGAGATTACATAGCTCCGGAGGAGGGGCATGATATTTACCTCACCCTGGATGAAACGATTCAGTACTATGCCGAAAGGGAGCTGAAGCAGGCCATGGAGGACCACACCATTTCCGGGGGCTCTCTGATCGTGATGGAAGCCAACACCGGGCGGATTCTGGCCCTGGCCAATCAGCCAGATTTTAATCCCAATAACTTCAGCAGCTATGACAGTTCCTACTGGAGGAATAAAGCAGTTCAGGACAGTTTTGAGCCGGGCTCAATCTATAAGATTTTCACCGCGGCCCTGGCCCTGGAGCACGGCTATTATGATATGAATGATATTTTTAGTGATCCCGGCCATATTGAGGTCGGAAGAGAGAGAATTCACAGCTGGACCCGGGAGGGTCACGGCTGGCAGAATTTTGCTGAAATCTTTAAAAACTCCAGCAACCCGGGATTTGTCCAGGTGGGCCTGACTCTGGAACCGGAGGAGATGCTGGAGGGTGCCTACCGGTTTAATTTTGGCCGCAGGACCGGGATTGAATTTCCCGGTGAGAGCCCGGGGCAGGTTGCTCCCGGGCAGTTTACCGACATCGAGCAGGCTACCATGTCCTTCGGTCACGGGCTGACCACCACTCCCCTGCAGCTGGCGGTTGGGGCCTCGGCGATTGCCAATGGCGGTTATGTTCAGAAACCGCTGCTGGTGGACCGGGTGGTCAGTGCCAAGGGCAAGGTGGTGAGTCAGAATCGTCCCGAAAAGATTCGTCAGGCGATTAGCTCCACCACGGCTGAAGAGATGCGAGAGCTGATGATTGCTGCCGTGGAACGGGGGACAGGTACAGCGGCCCGGATTGAGGGCCATGTGATTGGTGGTAAGACCGGCACTGCCAGACATTATGGCGATCAGGATATTTATGATACCTCTTTTGTCGGGCTGATTCCCGGTGATGACCCCGAGCTGGTGGTGGTCTCGGTGCTTTACGGGCTGGAGGATAGTGTTTATTATGCCAGCCAGAATGTGGCTCCGCTGTTTCACAGGTTTGCTTCCAGCCTGATTCAGTATCTGGACATAACACCCAAAGATGAGGGCTTTGTTGGTCCCGAACTTGATCTGGAATTTGAGCTGGACTTTCAGCAGGAAATAGAAATCAGGGATTATCGCAATCAAAATGCCCATCAGGTTGCTTCCTCATTGAGAAGTGAGGGATTAAATGTTAAACTAATAGGAGAGGGTGAAACTGTCAGGGTCCAGATACCCCGGCCGCGCACTGTTATTCCGGAAGCGGCGACTGTCAGGCTCTATACCGATGACAGCTATCAGGGCAAAAAGGCGATGGTACCTGATCTGAGAGGAATGTCGCCCCATGAGGCCGAGCAGAAAGCCTGGCTCTATGGTTTTAGATTAAATGGAATAGTCAGCGGCAGCCTCAGGAGACAGTCTCCTGCTCCGGGAAAACGGGCTGATCTGTTTTCCAGCATTGAGGTGGAATAGCAGTAACGAAGGTTTTATGGCTATTTTTACTGGATAGAGTACGGGAATTCTTACAGGCTGATATTAGTCATATATTTTGTAATTTATTTTTTAGTTACCTTGAAAATACGCTGTAATATTTTCAACTATTGTTGTGTCCCGAAGGGGCATGGCGGTTTACCTTGAAAAATGGCAGATAAATTTTTTATTTTTTGTTAGGCCCCTTTAATGGGCATGCAGGTTTATTTTAATTAAATTTAGTTGAAGATAGGAATAAGTCAGGTTAGAGCCAGGAAAATGGGGGTGTTTAATTGCAGGTTAGAGAGCTGTGTCAGAGACTAAATTTGACTGATATCCGGGGTGATGCCGGGAAAAAGCTTTCCAGGGAGATTAATGATATTGTTCAGGATTCCCGTCAGGCTGAAAAGGGCAGCATTTTTCTGGCCCGCAGGGGAAGAGAAACCGATGGTCATAAATATATTGCCGATGCCTACCGGAGGGGCAGCCGGATATTTGTGGTAGAGTATTTGCCCGAGGAGTTTAAGCCCGATGCGGTTTATATCAGGGTGGATAATCCTGCTGGAATGCTGGGGTTGATTGCTGCCGAGGTTTTTGATCATCCCGAGGATAAACTTGATATCTACGGGATAACCGGTACCAATGGCAAGACCACAACCTCCTTTATTATCCAGCATCTCCTGCAGGAGCTGGGAGTTAAATGCGGCCTGATAGGGACAATATGGGTGGATACCGGAAAAGAAATAATCGATACTCCCCGGACAACTCCAGAGGCCAATCAGATTTTTCGTTATTTAAATATGATGGTGGAAGCCGGCTGCCAGGCTGCTGCCATGGAGGTTTCCTCCCATGCTCTGAGTCTGGAGCGGGTTGAGGCTCTGAAATTTAGAGCAGCTATTTTCACCAATATCTCCCGGGATCATCTGGATTTTCATGCTGATTTTGCCGATTATCTGGGAGCCAAGCTTTCTTTGCTGGATTATCTTGAGGAAAAAAAGCAGGAAAGCAATGCTGATAGTCCTGGAGAAGGAAATAAATTCCGGCAGAATGATCGACCGGGAGAAAACAATCGGGAAAATGATCGATCGGGAAAAAATGAGGGTTCGAGAAAAAATGACGAATCGGGAGAAAATAGCGGTCCTGGAGGTAATATCAGGTCTGAGGCAAATTTAACCCCGGGTGGTAAGGCCTTTTACAATATAGATGATAACCGGCTGCGAAGATCCTTTCAGCACTTTACCGGGCCGAAGTTTTCCTTTGGCATTGATGGTGAGGCCTATTATCAGGCCCGCAATATCAGTTTTACTCCTGGCAGGCTGGCCTTTGGACTAGAGGGTAGCAGGTTTGAATCAACCCTGACCGGGAAATTTAACATTTACAACTGTCTGGCTTCGCTGGCACCGCTGCTGGCCGAGAGTTATCGGCCGAGGGATTTGAAGGAGGCTCTGGCCGGGTTTCCCGGAGTGCCGGGACGTTTTGAGCAGGTCAGAATCAGGGTAGGAGAGAATCAGCTTTCCGGCAGCAGGTTTTATGCAGAAGATATGGGGTTCAAAGATGGAGTTCGGGGTGCTCAGAAAGATAAAGAGCAGGCAGCTGGAGATTTAGAAGCTGAGGCAGGAGACTCAAATTATTCAGCGGATTCAGGAGACAAGGTAAAAATAGAAGATAATGAGACAGCAGATAGAGGGGAGCAAGATTCAACCGCTAAAGCAGATAACACTGAAACAGCAGATAACACTGATATAGAGGATATGATTGACGATATAAAGGTTTTTGTTGATTATGCTCATACTCCGGCCGGAATGGAGAATGTTCTGCGCTCGGTGCAGGAGTTTCACAGCGGCCGGATTATTTCAGTTTTTGGCTGCGGCGGAGACCGGGATAAAGAAAAAAGACCGGTAATGGGGCAGATCGGATTAAAAATGTCGGATTTAATATTTGTCACCTCCGATAATCCCCGCTCGGAAGAGCCCGGAGATATTATTGAGGATATTCTGGCCGGGGTGAGAAAGCTGGTTAACAGGGATAATTATCCGGAATCAGCCTATCGGGTTGTTGCAGACCGGGAGGAAGCTATTTTTGCGGCGGTTGAAGCTGCCGAGCCCGGCGATATTGTGATTATTTTCGGTAAGGGCCATGAGACCTATCAGGAGTTTGCCGGGCGGACGATAGATTTTGATGATCGGGAGGTTGCCCGCCGGGCGCTGGCCTCTCGCAGGGAGTGATTTATAATGCTTGATTTACAGCTGCAGGAGATAACCGAAGCGGTGCAGGGTAAAATTTTACAGGGAAATCCCCGGCAGACCTATAACACCGTCACCATCGACAGCCGCAGGGTTAAACCCGGCGATATTTTTATTGCCATTGTAGGTGAAAATAACGATGGTCATGATTATATCCCTGAAGCGGTGGAACGGGGAGCTAAGGCTGTCATTACTTCCCGAAGGATTGAGCCCTATTCCCGGGTGGCTATAATTCTGGTTCGGGATACTACCGCGGCTCTTCAGGATCTGGCGCTTTATAACCGCCAGCAATTGAAGGATCTCAGGGTGATCGGTGTGACTGGCAGTGCCGGCAAGACCACCACCAAGGACATGATTTACAGCCTGATCAGGCAGGAAAAAAAGGTGCTGCGCACCCGGGAAAATTACAACAATGAATACGGACTGCCGCTCTGCCTGCTGGATCTGGAAGGTGATGAGGATGTGGCAGTGCTGGAGATGGCAACCCGGCACATCGGGGATATCAGACTGCTGGCCCGGATTGCTCTGCCCCAGATTGGAGTTATTACCAACATCGGACCGGCTCATGTTGAGAATCTGGGCTCGATTAAAAATGTGGCCCGGGCCAAGCAGGAGCTGCTGGAGGAACTCAGAGGTGAAAGGCTGGCTATTTTAAATCTTGACAACCGGGAAGTGCGAAATGTTATCGAGAATTTCAGCAGGGAGAAGGGACAGATAGCACCCACCCGGAGCAGTGATCTTAATATAATCACCTACAGCCTGGAAGAGGAGCGGGAGGGCAGAGTTGATTATTTTGCCGGTGATATTGATTTTTTTCAGGAGGAGGAAAGCGCCAGCTTTTCCCTCAAGGCTGAAGGTACCTCACTGCCCCTGAAGATAAACAGAACCGGCATTCATGATATTTCCAACGCCCTGGCTGCGATAGCGGCAGCCCGGGCTGTGGGAGTCAGCTGGGGGAGCATTGCTGAAGGTCTGAAAAATATTCAGATTACCGATCTTCGCCAGGAGATTCGCAAACTGAACGGAATTAAAATTATCAATGACACCTATAATGCCAACCCCCTATCCATGAAGGCGGGAATTGATTCTCTGGTAAATATGGCCTCCGGCCGCAAAATTGCTGTTCTGGGGGCCATGCTGGAACTGGGGCCGATTGAGAAAGCTGCTCACCGGGAGATAGGCAAATACCTGGTGGATAAGGGGCTGAATCTGCTGATTGTCCTGGGCGAGACGGCGGAGGAAATTGCCGAAGGAGCTCTGGAGGCAGGCATGCCCCGGCAGTTTATTTATGCCTTTCAGAAGAAAGATGATATTACCGGGCTGCTGCGCAAAATAATGCGCTCCGGTGATACCATATTGATCAAGGGTTCCCGGTCACTGGAAATGGAAGAAATTGTTGATGTCTTGCTGGAGCAGGGAGGGCGGTGATCTTGGACTATAATATTACCGTACAGAAATATTTTCTGGCAGCAGTCATTCCTCTTTTGCTGGTATTGTTTTTAATGCCGGCTTATCTAAAATATGTCAGGCGAAAAAGTTTTGGTCAGCAGATCCGGGAGCTGGGTCCGGAATCCCATCAGGAGAAGGCCGGGATTCCTACCACCGGCGGCTTTGTAGTTTTTCTGGCGGTGATGGTCAGCCTGCTCATTTTTTACTCCGGCGGGCTGGAAAAAGTGGTGGTGCTGGCGGTACTGGCAATCAATGCCCTGCTGGGATTTTCTGATGATTATCTCAGCATCAAAAAATCCCGGTCGCTGGGGCTTAAGGCCCGGGATAAAATATTGATTCAGGGAGCAAGCGGTCTGCTGCTGGGCTTTTTTCTCTTTTTTCAGGGCCGGACAGCAATCCTCTGGCCCTTCAGTCCGGCAGCCAGCGAGCTGGGCTGGCTGATAATACCCTTCAGCCTGCTTGTCCTGATGGGCAGCAGCAATGCAGTCAACCTCAGCGATGGCCTGGATGGTCTGGCCGGCGGGCTTTCATTCATCAGTTTTATATTTTTTATTCCTCTGCTGCTGGTGACGGGACATCACGAACTGCTGGTACTGGCGGCCGCTGGTGCCGGCGGTTGTCTGGGATTTCTCTGGTATAATATTCATCCGGCCCGGATCTTTATGGGCGATACCGGTTCTCTCTTTCTGGGAAGTCTGCTGGCAGTCCTGGGGCTTATCTCAGGAAGCGCTCTCTACCTGCTGCTGCTGGGAGCTGTTTTTGTGCTGGAAACACTTTCTGTTATAATTCAGGTCAGCTATTTTAAACTGACCGGCGGCCGGCGGGTTTTTTTAATGTCGCCGCTTCACCATCATTTTGAATTAAAGGGCTGGTCGGAAACACTGGTAACCGGCAGATTTTATATTCTCCAGATCATTGCCGGACTGGTGGGGCTGCTGGCCAGCTGGCCTCTCTGGAGTTAGGTGGTTGTTGTGAAATTAAGCAGCAGGGATAGTGTAATAAAAGTTGATGAGCGGGGCAGGCTTTTAATTATTCCGGAAACGGCAGATTCTGCTAATCCGGACAGGCTTGCTGAGCCGGAAAAGCTGGTTGAGAAGGTGGCAGTTGTGGGAGCCGGTGGTCGAACCGGCCGGGCTCTGGTGGATTTTTTCGGGAAAAGGGGAATTGAGCTGATTCTCTTTGACCGGAGGAGCCCTGAATCTCTGACGGAGGAGTTTGCCGAACTTGAACAGTATTACTGTTTTTACAGCTGGGCCGAGAGCAGTGACTTACTGCTGGAGGCAGACCTTGTGATTCCCAGCCCCGGCGTTCCTCCGGACAATGAGTTAATTCAGCTGGCTCACCGGCAGGGAATACCTGCTGTCAGTGAGCTGGAGCTGGCCTATCATTTCTGTCCGGCCCGGATTGCTGCAGTTACCGGTACCAACGGTAAAACGACCACCACCAGATTAACAAGCCGGCTTCTGGAAACCGGACTAAAGGATAAAGTGGTGCTGGCCGGCAATATCGGTTGGCCGGCTATCTCGGCGGTTGATGAAGTAGCTGCCGGGGACTGGCTGGTGCTGGAGATTAGCTCCTTTCAGCTGGCAGCCTGCCGGGATTTTCGCCCTGATATTGCTATTTTTATAAATTTTACTGCCGATCACCTGGACTGGCACGGCTCCCTGGAAGATTACCGGGAGGCCAAGGGGAGAGTTTTTCTCAATCAAACCCGTGAGGATCTGGCTCTGATTAATCTGGACGATCCTGAGGTAGGGAGACTTGCCGAAGAGACTGCTGCCAGGATTCTGGGAGTCAGCAGTCGGCCGGATTCCGGGGCGGAGGCTATTATCAATGATGATGGTATCAGGATATTCTGGAATGGGTCTGCTGCCGGAAGAGGAAGCCAGGTGGATACGAGAAATCCGGGAGAAAATTGGGAATTACTTACTATTGCAGATGAGGATATGAAGCTGAAGGGTGAGCACAATAAATTAAATGTGGCCCTGGCTGCTCTGGCTGCCCGGGAACTTGGAGTTTCACCCGGGGTAATCAAAAAGGTGGTCAGGGAGTTTGAAGCTGACCCTCATCGGCTGGAGATTTTTTACAGCGCCGGAGGACTGCTGCTGGTTGATGACTCCAAGGCTACAAATCCCCCTGCTGCCGTTGAGGCTCTTAAGACCTGCGGTGATCAGAGAGGAGAGGTTATTATTATTGCCGGAGGCCAGGACCGGGGGCAGGGTAATAGGGCCTTTGCCCGGGAGATTGCCCGCCGGGCTGGCGGTGTTGTCCTGCTGGGAGAGACTGCCGTGGAACTGGCAGAGGAGCTTAAATCTCTGAATTATCACAGGTTTATTGAGGTTGAAAACATAGCAGAGGCAGCCCGGCAGGGACTTAAGTTTCTGGAAGAAGGGAAATTGAAGGGAGTTCTGCTTCTCTCGCCAGGGGCCCCCAGCTGGGATATGTTTTCCAGCTACAAAGAGCGAGGCCGGCTGTTTCAGGAGGCCTGTCAGAATTATTTAGCAAAGGAATAAACAACATTTCCCCTGGCATCGAGGGGCACAAGCAGGAAGGCAAATTAAATGATAAATTTTCAAGGGAAACCTCATGCCATTTCGGGGCACAACAATAGATGAAAATATTACAGCTTATTTTCAAGGTAGACCGCCATGCCCCTTAGGGGCACAACAATAGATGAAAATAAAACTGGATATTCTCAAGGCAATCCTCATGTTTTAGTGAGGGTATACCACGATTTAGAAATTTGACCGGGGATTTTTTAAAGCAAACCCGCATGCCCCTTTAATGGTACAACAAAAATAGTGGATTTTATTGTAGAAAAATTTTGGAGCAGTGAAGATGAGAACGATGAGAAGCTGGATTATCCGGAAATTTCGGATTAACAATATTTTTGAGAGGATAAAGGTGGTGATGGTCAATGGGCTCAGGGAAGCAGCAAAATAATCCTGATTTTATTCTGCTGACAGCCTGTTTGATTTTGCTGGGTTTTGGTCTGATGATGATTATGAGTGCCAGTTCAATTCGGGCCTACAGTGTTTATGGCGATCCTCTCTTTTTCTTTCGGCGGCAGCTGATTTATGCCGGGGTGGGGCTCCTCTCCCTGCTGGTCTTTTCCTGGATTGATTATCATCTTTTCTTCAAGCATTCCAAGCAAATTTTGCTGCTGGCAATAGTTCTGCTGATTCTGGTTTTGATACCTGATATAGGCAGACAGGTTGGGGGATCTCGGCGTTGGCTGACATTTCATTTTTTGAACTTTCAACCCTCGGAATTTGCCAAGCTGGCTATTGTGATTTATCTGGCCGGGTTTATCAAGCGTAAGGGAGAGATAATTACCTCCTTCAAAGAGGGTTTGATGCCGGCACTGCTGGTTGTTTTGGGATTTTTCTTTTTGATAGTGAGTCAGCCGGATCTAGGTACTGCTCTCAACATTTTTGGAGTGGCTATTTTCCTGCTAATTCTGGGCGGTGTGCTGCTGCGCCACCTTTTTCTGCTGGCACTGCCGGGAGCGGCCTTTTTATTTTACTACATCCACAGCGCCCATTACCGGCTGCTGCGTATTCAAACTTTTTTTGATCCCTGGACTGACCCCCGGGGGACCGGCTATCATATAATTCAGTCTCTCTTTGCCTTTGGCTCGGGAGGTCTGACCGGTGTCGGGCCGGGAAACAGCCGGCAGAAGTTTCTTTACCTGCCGGAACCCGGTACGGATTTTATTTTTGCCATAATTGGTGAGGAGTTTGGCCTGATCGGTACCCTGCTGGTTTTATTTCTTTTTGCGGTGATTGCCTACCGTGGCACGGTGATTACCCTGACAGCTCCTGATATTTTTGGTTCGCTGCTGGCAGCCGGAATTACTGCCATGATAATTATTCAGACGCTCATTAACATTGGAGCGGTAACTTCGCTGATTCCCGTGACCGGTATTACCCTGCCCTTCATCAGTTACGGGGGCAGTTCTTTGATAATTTCTCTGACTTCCATTGGCATCCTGCTTAATATTTCCCGGCAGGCGGAATAGACCGGGCTGTAGACTGCTGCTGGCTTTTTAATATTTTCCTAAAATTCTTTAGAAGGAGAGTCCTGGGAGATGAAAATGATTATTTCCGGAGGAGGAACAGGCGGCCATATCTCACCGGCTCAGGCGATTATTGCTGAATGGCAGGAGCGTCAGGGAGAGGTGCTTTATCTGGGGGGACGGGAGAGCCAGGAAGAGGCTCTGGCCCAAAGAGAGGGGATTAATTTTGAGGGGCTGCCGGTTAAACCTCTGCCCAGAAAACTGTCTCTGGAACTTTTTAATTCCGGGATCTCTAACTTAAGTGCTTTACTGAGGGCCTGGCATATTATCAGAGATTATGATCCGGAGGTGGTTGTGGGTACCGGAGGTTATACCGCCGGCCCGGTGCTGTTGGCTGCTGCTCTTCGGGGATATCCCACTCTGATTCACGAGCAGAATTCTTATCCGGGCCTGACCAACAGGCTTCTGGCCAGATTGGTTGACCGGTTGGCTGTCAGCTTTCCTGACAGTGCTAAATTTTTTCCCCCGGGTTCCCGGAGCAAGATCAAGGTTACCGGAAATCCGGTGCGGCAGTCAATTCTGGAAGCTGCCCGGGAGAAATTTAAGGCTGCAGACAGTCAAAGGGGGGGAGATATTTTTCCTGAAGGCTTTTTAACTGCCGGGGATTTTCTCCTGCTGGTTATGGGGGGAAGCCAGGGATCAAAATTTATAAACGAGATTATGCTGGAGATCTATCCCGGTTTACTGGAGAAAAATAGTGAGAAGTACAGGGAGAAAAAAGGCAGAGATGCTGGTGAGCTTAAGGTACTCCATCTGGCAGGAAAAGCCAATTATCAACGAGTTAAGGAGATGCTGGAGGAAAAACTGTCAGCTGAGGCCAGAGAAAAAATTGTGGTGATGGATTATTTAAATGAAATTGAACAGGCTCTGGCCGGGGCAGATCTTCTGGTAGGAAGAGCCGGGGCTTCCACCATTGCTGAGATTACAGCAGTGGGACTGCCTTCCCTTCTGCTGCCCTATCCTCATGCTGCCGGTGACCATCAGCTGAGAAATGCCCGTTACCTCAGCGAGGAAGGGGCTGCTGTTCTGCTGCCGGAAGACAGTCTGGAACCTGAGGATTTGCTGGCTGCAATTAAAGCTCTGCTTTTCGAGGAAGAAAAACTCTGCTCCATGTCCCGGGCTGCTCGTAAACTGGGGCGGCCGGAGGCTATCAAGGATATCATGGAAGAAATTCTGGCTCTGGGACAAAACCGAAATTGCTCATAAGAGAAATAGCAGTGATGTAAAGCTATTACCTTGTTTATAACTTTAAATTGATAGTATCATAGGACATGTAAAAGCATATCAATCAAAGGAAATAATAGAAATGTTTGGCTCATTTAAATTTCCTTGTTGCTAATGTAATGCCGGATAATTATCTGTGCTGACTTGATTTTGTTGTCAGGACTGGAGGGGGAGAATAATATTTTAACAATAACGTTTTGTTTGCCCAAAACTGCCTGAACAACATGCTATTTGATAAGAGCTAAATGTTTATAAAAGCTAAAAGCATATAAATCAAAGGCACGTTAATAAAATGTTTATAAAAGTTAAAAGCATATCAATTAAAGGAATGTTAATAAAAGGAAGGCTTTTAAAATGGCTGAAAAAGACAAGCTTAAAAGTGATAAGCTCAAAAAACTGATGCCAGAAAAAGAGCAGCCTGATAAAAAGATACTGGAAAAAATTAATCAGGTACATCTGGTTGGTATTGGTGGAATTTCCATGAGTGCCATAGCCGGCTTTCTCCTGGAGCGGGGAATTAAAGTTACCGGTTCGGATCTCAAAATAAATAACAAGATTAAAATGCTGCAGAATAGGGGAGTTGAAGTGTTCCCGGGACACCGAGCAGAAAACCTGGGTGAGGCTGATCTCCTGGTCTATTCCAGTGCAATTCCGGCCGATAATGTTGAGCTTGAGGAGGCCCGGCGACGGGGAATTAAAATACTACAGCGGGCTGAAATGCTGGCGCTGCTGACACTGAAGAAAAGGCTCGTAGCGGTTTCCGGGACTCACGGTAAGACCACCACTACCGGGATGCTGGCCGCTATTTTTCTGGCGGCCAGACAGGATCCGGATGTGATGGTTGGTGGCGATCTGGACTTAATTCAGGGGAATTATCGAACCGGCGGGGGGAATTACTTTCTGACAGAAGCCGATGAAAGCGATGGTTCGCTGATCTGTTTTTCTCCAGAAACAGCCGTAATCACCAATATTGAATCGGAACATATGGATTATTATCAAAACGAAAAGGAACTTGTTTGCACCATGGCGGAGTTTCTGGTCGGGACCGGCGGGGCTGATAAGGCCAAGAATACTAAGAGGAAAAATAGAAAAGGTCATGCAGTACTTTGTCTGGAGGATGCTTTGATCCGGAAGAAGCTGCTTCCGGTTCTTCGGGAAAAATGTCCGGGGCTGGAATTAATAACCTATGGGTTTGGCAGGGGCGAGCTCCAGGCCCGAAATGCTGTAAAAGATGGCTATACCAGCAAATTTGAGTTGATTTTTCAGGGAGAAAGTAAGGGTTCTTTTCAGCTGGCTGTTCCCGGAGATCACAATATTTTAAATGCTCTGGCCGCAGCAGCTGCTGCCAATCGGGCCGGCATTAACTGGGGTGAGATCAGCAGGGGTTTAAGAGATTTTTCCGGGGTTAAGCGGCGCTTTGAAATTAAAGGTGAAGTCCGGGGAATTACCGTCATTGATGATTATGCCCATCATCCCACCGAAATTGAAACGCTTTTTTCCACGGCAGCTGAACTGGATTATCAGAGGATTGTTACTGTTTTTCAACCGCACCGCTATACTCGGACCGAAAAACTCTGGCAGGATTTTGTTCGGGTGCTGAGCCGGGCTCCAGGACCGCTGCTGCTGACTGATATTTATCCGGCCCATCAGAAGCCAATTCCAGGTATTACTTCCAGCAATCTGCTGGCTGATATTAAACGAAGAATTAAGAAAGCAAACCGGCAGCAAATTAGCAGGGCAGATCAGAAGTATTGCAAGGGAACCAGGGCTGGCGAGGATAAAGCAGAAAAAATTGATTCTCCCGGGCCTGGATTGCCGAAAAGGAATGATATAACGGGAAGGAGTGGAGGGGAGGAACATGATTTTGCCGGAGTGGTTAAAAATGAAGATGCTGAAAGTGCTGGAAAAGCAGCTGGAATACCGACAGGAGAGGAGCAGGAAAAAATATATCTGACACCTAACCGGGGGAAGGCAGTGAAGAAGCTGGTTAAAATTGTGAGGTCGGGAGACCTGGTGCTGACTGCTGGAGCCGGCGATGTTTACCGGATAGGCGAGGATTTTCTTGAAAAATTGCAGGAATTTGATAATTAATCAGGGCAATAATTAGATAAGAAAAGGAACGGAAAGGTAAGAGAAAAGGACAGGCAGATTAAAAAAGGAGCGGGAAGGTAAATTAGCCGGCAGGAGAAGGCACCGGGAAGAAAAGGGCGGGCAGGCAAAAGGCTAAGCCAGGGAGGGAGTTAAAGATGTTCAAATTTGCAGTAATACTGATAATATTATCCCTGGTGGCCGGGGTATTGTTTTCCTCACCGATTTTTACTGTAGAAGAGGTCGTTATTACCGGCTATGAAGAGGAGGGACTCAATGTTGAATCTCTCAGGGGACAGAATATATTCACTGCTGATACCGAACTAATTACTACCGAGATCAAAGAGGATCCCTATGTGGAAGAGGTTAATTATCAGCGGGTTTTCCCTGATAGAATGGTATTTGAGGTTATTTTTAATCAACCTCTGGCAGCTATTATCAACAATGAAAAATACGTGATTTTTAATACCTATAATTATATCATTGGTGAAGGCCTGGAGGAGAATCGATATCAGGTTCCAGTTCTGAATAACCTTTCCTATAATTTCCGGGGTAGAGAAGTTTTGCTGGCGGAAGGGGTGGAAAATTTTCTTGCTGCCATGGCCCGACTGCCGGAAGAACAGAAGAGAAGAATAGTATCGGTTGATTTTGGCGGCCACCAGATTAGATTAAGGCTGGAGGAAGGGGCTGAGGTGGTTATGGGTGGTTTTAGTGAACTGGAGAGGAAATTTAACATTCTCTACTCGGCTCTGAAACAGGAGTTGATTGACCCTGAAAATCTGGATTATCTGGATGTAAGTGCTCCCGAGCGCCCGGTTATCAGAAAAATTAATCAGGATAATTAAAGGGAAGGCAGCGAGTTATATTATGAGAACAGCCAGGTGGAAGAATTTATGCCAACAAAATGATATTAAAAAAAGGATTAATATACTTAATGTTGAATTGTTTAAATAGATATGGTTTGAGAAACAGAAAAGATTGGAATGTTGAATTGTTTAAATAGGTATGGTTTGGAGATATGGTTTGGAGAACAGAAAAGATTGGACAGTTTTTGGTAGATGAGGAGGGAGTATTATTGGCCACTCAGCAGATTGTTACCGCTCTTGATGTAGGAACTAAAAAAATATGCGCCCTGATTGCTGAAATTAACCGGGAGATGGAACTTGAGATTATTGGAGTTGGGTTTATGCCTTCCAATGGCCTGCGCAAGGGGATTGTTGTTGATATTGATATGGCAGCAGAGTCAATTTCTCAGACCGTCGACAAGGCTGAAAGAATGGCAGGAATTGAAGTTGGCTCGGCTTTTGTCGGGATTGCCGGCTCTCATATTTCTTCGGAAAACAGTCACGGAGTGGTGGCAATAACGGGCTCGGAGAAGGAGGTCAAGCAATCTGATATCGATAGAGTAATGGAAGCAGCCCAGATAGTCCCCATTTCTCAGGAAGAAGAGATGATTCATGTCCTGCCCCGGGAATTTATCATTGACGGAACCAGAGGAATCAGGCATCCCAAGGGTATGTCGGGTGTCAGGCGGGAGGTGGAAACCCATATAGTCAAGGGTTCCTCAACTTCGGTCAGCAACCTGGTAAAAAGTGTCAGGCGGTCCGGGCTGGAGGTTAACGAAATTGTGCTGGATCAGCTGGCTTCCAGTTATGCGGTGCTTTCTTCCGATGAGCGGGAGCTGGGAGTTGCTTTAATAGATATAGGAGGTGGCACAACAGATTTAATAGTATTTCATGAAGGCAATATCTGCTATACCTCGGTGCTGCCGGTGGGCGGCAATCACGTCAGCAACGATATTGCTGTGGGTTTAAGGACTCCGGTTTCAGAAGCAGAAAAGTTGAAGATTTTGCATGGAGCGGCCAGCTGTGATTTAATTGAGCAGGAAGAAGAGATTGAAGTACTGAAACCCAGCGGTCAGGAAACCCGCCGGGTTAACCGCCGCTATCTCTGCCGGGTCATCGAACCCCGGATGGAGGAAATATTTAAGCTGGTGCGGCAGGAACTGCAGAAAACTGGCAGCCGGGAAATGACACCTGCCGGAATGGTAATAACCGGAGGCGCTTCCCTGCTGGAGGGCAGCTGTCAGCTGGCTTCGGATATCATGGGTCTTCCGGTCCGAAGAGGAGAGCCGGGATATGTTGATGGATTTTCTGATATCATAGATAATCCAGTTTACATAAAAAAGGACGGCAGGATTCCCAAGCCAGTATTTTCCACAGGCGTTGGCCTGTTGATGTATGCTCTGAAGAATCAAAAACTCAGCAGGTCTGCCGGTAGAAAGAAAAGAAAAAATAAGGAGGTTGTCAACAGCTTTTTTTCCAAACTAAAAAGTTTATTTGATGATTTTTTCTAGTAATTTTTCAGCGGCAAACTTCTCCAGGACAACTGCAATTTGCTATTAAATCGCTGCAATTAAATCGCATTAATGCTCAGAAATAGGTCCGGAATTAATTAGGATTAATAAGAATTGAAAGAAAAAATTGCTAAAATATTTTCAGGTTTCTCCAAAATTTTTTAGGAGTAAAGCAGGTTTTTTAAAACCAGTTCCTGAATATTAGAGAGCAAACTTAGTTAGTTAAGTAAGTCTAAAACATCAATGAGTATTGAGAGGGGGTTTTGGCAAGTGTTTGATATTGGAACAGAAGTTGAACAATTTGCTAACATAAAAGTGGTTGGTGTTGGCGGAGGCGGTAACAATGCCGTCAACAGAATGATTGCTGATGGACTGGAAGGTGTTGAATTTATTGCGATTAATACCGATGCCCAGGTTCTAATGGCTTCCAATGCCGGAATTACCATAAGAATCGGAGAAAAGCTGACCAATGGACTGGGAGCAGGTTCTAACCCGGGAATTGGCCGGGAGGCTGCCGAGGAGAGCAAGCAGGAAATTGCTGATGCAGTGGCGGGAGCCGACATGGTTTTTATCACAGCCGGAATGGGAGGAGGTACCGGGACCGGTGCCGCCCCGATAGTGGCTGAGGCTGCCAAGGAACAGGGTGCTCTGACTGTTGGTGTTGTTACCAAGCCCTTTACCGTGGAAGGTACCAAGCGGATGGCCAATGCCGAAGATGGTATTAAGGATCTTGAGGAGGAGGTAGACACCCTGATAATCATCCCTAATGACAGACTGCTGGAGGTGGCCGAGAAAAATACCAGCCTGATGGAGGCCTTTAAAATTGCCGATGGAGTACTTCGTCAGGGGGTTCAGGGCATTTCTGATCTGATTACCATCACAGGAATTATTAATCTGGATTTTGGTGATGTTAAAACAATTATGAAAGATGCCGGTTCTGCCCTGATGGGTATTGGCAGAGCTTCGGGAGAAGAACGGGCTAAGGAGGCTGCCAGGCTGGCAATTGACTCCCCCCTGCTGGAGGCTTCGGTTGATGGAGCTAAAGGCGTACTGATAAATATTACCGGGGGCCCCGATCTGGGGATTCATGAGGCCTATGAGGCGGCTAAAATAGTCAAGGATGTATCCGATGTTGACGCCAATATTATATTGGGAGCTGTTATTGATGATGAGCTCAATGATGAGGTCAAAGTTACAGTAATTGCTACCGGTTTTGGCTCTGAGGATGGCAGGATGGAAACCGAGGAACAGGAGGCCTTTGCCGAGGAAATTCAGCTGGATACCAACGGCGATGAACTTGATATTCCGGCCTTTTTGAGGAGAAAAGAAGAATAATTAACCAGGAAAATACCAGCAATGTATTAACGATAACCCGCAGATAAAAGAATCAGTAGATAAAAGAATCAAATGTTAACGGAAATAAAACAATATAGAAATTTAGAAATAAAAGAAATAAAAGAAATGAAAGAAATAATATGAGTGAATGAGCTGATTTTAAGTGGCTGAAATAACTAAATTATAGGGCCGGGAGCAGGGTTTATCCGGGAGCAGCAGACAGGGAAGGACTCGATGCTGACGGAAAAGCATCGAGTTCTTGTTATATTGCTGGAGGCTATTTAAATATACCGGGTTTTATGGTATACTTTAATTTAAGGTTTTGAGGTGAAATAGAGGTGAAATAAATGCGCTGCCCCTTTTGTTCCGAAGAAAACAGTCGGGTGATTGATTCTCGGACCACCGATAATAATAGAACTATCAGGAGACGGCGGGAATGTTCTGGCTGTCAGAAAAGGTTCACCACCTATGAAAAATATGAGAAAATCCCGCTTTTTGTGAGAAAGAGCGATGGAAGCAAGGAACTCTTCTCGGAAGAGAAAATTCTTTCCGGTCTTTACAAGGCCTGTGAGAAGAGACCGGTTTTCCAGCAGAAACTGGAAAATCTGGTTCAGGAGATTAAATCTGAATTATTAAACATGATGGAACAGGAAGTATCGAGCCAGCAGATTGGCAATCTGGTGATGAAAAAACTTAAGAAAATTGATCAGGTAGCCTATGTGAGATTTGCTTCGGTTTACCGGGAATTTAAGGATGTGGAAAGTTTTAAAGAAGAGCTGGATAAATTGCTTTCAGAGGAGCAGGAAGTCGGGGATGTTTAAAATTGGTTGAGCGGGAGGCCGCTGATGTTTAAGATTGTGGAGCAGGAAGAAACCACCTATTTGAAATTTGAGCCCTGGGAGAAACTGAGCTGCAGTGCCATATTTTCCCTGAAAATGAGGGAGACAGCGGCAGCCAATGCCAGGCTCTATAAAAGTTTAAATATAGATAAAAGTAGAGTTGTGCAGCTTAAACAGGTGCACAGCAGAAATATATTTATTCTCAAAAACAGAGAGAGTTATCAGAAACAGGATCTTTTTCCCGCTGATGCAGTGATATCTTCCCGGGGGAAAATCAGCAATCTGCCTGATGATTCGGCCGGGGAGCAGATTACCGGGGGAAATTCTCCGGTACTTCAGGGAGTTTTTGCTGACTGTGTTCCTGTGTATTTTTGTGAACCCCAAGAGAAAATTCTGGCTCTGGCTCATGCCGGCTGGCGGGGTACCGGTAAAAGAATCTGTTCTGCTGTTTTGCGGGAACTTGCCCTGAGATATGGTGCTGATCCGGAGGGCTGTCAGATTATTATCGGGCCGGCCATCGGAATGAGAAATTACCAGGTTGGTAGTGAAGTTTTTAGATTTTTTTCAAATTACTGGGATGATCCCCGAGAGTTTTTCCAGGACGACCTGCAGAGCTGCGGAGAAGAGAAACAGGAGCAACCGGGGAAATTCTATCTGGACTTGAAGGAAGCCAACCGTCAGGATCTCCTTAGGGCCGGGGCCAAAGAGGAAAATATCTATCTCTCTCCCCGGGATACCTTTAAAGATGGGGATATGTTTTATTCCTACCGACGGGAGGGCGACCAGGCCCGGCGCATGAAAGCTCTGCTTTTCTGGAAGGAGAGCAAATAAGTGTTATCAGGTAATTCTGGTATTTATTCTGAATTTATGGTCCGGGTTTGAGAATATGAGAGATAGAATAGCGGTGCCGGGAATTTTGTCTGCTAAGGACAGATTAACCGGGTTACAGGCTCGACTTGAGATAATGGTTTTTTTAGGTGATAAATTATGGTTGATAATGCTGCTAGCCCTTCCAGATCGGGGAAACCTGTCAGGTCGGGTAAAAATAAGAGTAATTTTTTCTGGAAAGCACTGCTGATATTACTGGTTTTTCTGGTAATTCTTTTTCTGGTGCTCAACCAGGTAGCCGGCAACCGCCCCCGGTCAGAGGTTGTCAGATTTGGAGAAGTAGTGGACCGGGTAAAGTCTGAGGCTCTGCTGATTCGGGATGAACGGGTTTTTACCAGTTCTGCTCCGGGCAGGGTGGAGCTGGCCTGGCCCGAAGGTGAACGGGTCAGCTATGGTGAAGAGGTGGCCTGGCTGGAAACAGCTGAAAACAGGATTGCCGTCTATACCGAGCTTGCCGGAGTTATCAGTTTTGCCCGTGATGGGTATGAGGAGGTACTGCGGCCGGAAAATATTGCTGATTTAAGTTTTGCTAAATATCAGGCTGTTGATCCGGGGTATTCCCATGTAGTAGACGGCCACGAGCTGGAAGAGGGCTCATTTCTTTTTCGGATAGTTGATAATGATCATGTTTATATGGCTTTCCCACTGCCGGAGGAAGAGGTTGAAAGATTTGCCCCGGGAGAAAATGTTTTTATCAGCCGGAACCATACCGAAGATTTGATTCCAGCCCGGATTACCGCTATCAACAGGCGGTCTGAAAATTTAGCCGGTAATGGTGTCGGGAGTGAGAAAGCCCTGCTGGTTATCAGAGTAGATAGATTTAAACAGCAGTGGTTAAATCAAAGACTGGTGGAGAAAACTCTAATTAAAAATATCTATCGCGGTCTGGTTATTCCCCGTGAGGCTGTTTTTTTAACACCTGAAGGACGGGGCGTTCTGGTTCAGGACCGGGATGGATCTCACAGCTTTACCAGGGTTGATGTGATAGGAGGAAATGCCGACAAGCTGGTGGTAGAGGGGCTTGAGATAGGACAGCAGATCATTGCCAATCCAGAATCAGTTGACTATGGCAGGGAGGGTTAATAAGGTGGCAGTATCAGGCCAGGATAAAACATCAGGAAAATTGGATCTGGATCAAACAAAAAAAGAGGATTTGAAAAACAGATTTCAGCAAACTGTCGAAGAAATACTGGCATCAGCTGCAAAAGCGGACCGGGATCCTGAGGATATTAAACTTGTAGCTGTAGGCAAAACTCACCCCCTGGATGAAATAATTTTTTTAACAGGATTGCAGGCTGAAGAGGGTTTCAGGATTGCTGCTCCGGGAGAAAGCAGGGTTCAGGAACTTCTTGATAAAGAAGAGAAGAGGCCGGGGGAGCTTAACTGGCATTTTGTCGGCCATCTTCAGCGCAACAAGGTTAAATATCTGGCCCGGCTGGATAATGTTTCTCTGATTCATTCTCTGGACAGTATCAGGCTGGCCCGGGAGATTAATAAGCGGGCCGGCAAAAATAAGCGACGGATGAAGGTTTTAGTCCAGGTGAATATTGCCGAGGATGAAAATAAGTTTGGTTTTTTTAAGTCAGAAGTGGAGCCCTTTCTGGAGAAGGCTAGAAAATTTGATCACCTGGAAATTTTAGGTCTGATGACAATTCTGCCTCATTTTGATGATCCGGAAAGATGCCGACCCTATTTTCAGGAAATGCAAAATATGCAGCTGATGCTTAAGAAAAAAGGTTATCAGCTGCCGGAACTGTCAATGGGAATGACCAATGATTTTACCATAGCTGTTGAGGAAGGTGCCACAATTTTACGGGTAGGACGGGCTTTATTTGGCCCCAGAGATTATTAAAAGGCAGGTGAAATTAAAATGAGTGAAGGTTATTGGAGAAAAATGCTTGATTTTTTCGGATTTGCCGACGAGCAGGAGGAGTTTAACGAAGTCGGGGGTGAGATTGACCGGGATGAAGTTAATGAAAAGGCCTCCAAAAAAAAGAATAAGGTGATAAAATTGAGCAGGACAAAGGATGTTAAGCTGGTGGTACATAGCCCCTCTTCCTTTGATGGAGTCAAGGAAATTGTTGATGACCTCAAGAATTCCCGGGCTGTGATTTTAAATCTGGAGAACAGGGATAAAAGTATGTCCCGAAGATTTATCGACTTCTTAAGCGGTTCAGTCTATGCTTTAAACGGCAGCACCCAGAGACTGGGAACCGGGGTCTTTATTTTTACTCCTCAGGGAATGGATGTGGATGCCAGAGCAATTGAAGATGCCATTAAAAATGAGTTCATCGAAGAATGAGTCTGGTTTAATCCGGGCAGCTTTTTTTCAGGGGGGACAGCTGCATAAAACAGGCCGGTTAACTGCCGTGATGGGTGAATCAGGAAGCTGGTGCAGCCTCTTTTTATGATTCCGACCTACTATGATCCCTGTTAGAAGGGGGCTGTAAACTTAGAAACCGACTTTGAACACAAGCTACTGGATAGCTGCTGGAATAACCGGTAATGGAGGTAAAATCTTGCTGATATATCGTGCTGTAGACGTTTTCTTTCAAATAATGTATCTGCTTTTAATCATCCGGATTATATTATCCTGGGTTGGCCAGGGAATTCCCTATAATTCAGCCTTTCGTGGTTTTATTCAATTTGTCTATGGTGTAACCGAGCCAATTTTAGGTCCGATTCGTCAGGTTCTGCCCAGCTCGGGAATGGGAATTGATTTTTCCCCGATTATTGCCTTTTTCCTTCTGAGAATACTGCAGAGCCTGGTGCTGAATCTGGTCAGTTCAATTTTTGTAATTTAGCGAAGCTCACTTGAATACATCAGGTGAATACATCAGGCCGGAGGAATCTAAATGACAGCAGAAAATAATATGCTTTCCTTTTTAACCAGGGAAGAGGAGCGGGAGTTTGGCAATCGACTGCTGGATCTGGCCGAAACTGTTAAGACCAGAAATTCTTCCCGGGCAACAGAATTTGTCAATCCCCATCAGAAAAAAATAGCGGTTGATATTCTTAATCAGCTGGCAGAAATTAATTACCTGATTTCCGGTGGTTATGAGCAGGCCGAACGGAAGAGAATTTTGATTTTCCCTGATTACCTTTTTCCCGATCATCAGGAGGTCCCTCTCAGCTGTGTCAGGTTCAGCGGCAATTTTGACTTTGTTAGTGTCAGCCACCGGGATTTTCTGGGAGCTCTGCTGGGTCTGGGAATTAAAAGGGATTATATTGGTGATATTCTGGTTCATGATAGCTATACCCAGGCTGTTCTGGCACCGGAAATTTTGCCGGAGGTCAAACTAAATCTGAGTAAAGTTAATGAGGTACCGGTGGAGGTTAAGGAAATATCCTGTGAGGATCTTGTTTTCCGCCCCCGGAATGTCAAGGAAATTCTGGCAACGGTTGCTTCCCTGCGGCTGGATGCAGTTATCAGTGCCGGTTTTGGAGATTCCCGAACCAAAAGCAGCTCTTTGATTTCCGGCGGACAGGTCAAACTAAACTGGAAGCCGGAAACTGATCCCGCAGCCGAGGTTGAGATTGGTGATGTAATTTCCATCAGAGGCCGGGGAAGACTGATTGTAGCAAAAGATCGGGGGATTTCAAACAGCGGCAGAATCAAGCTTACAATTGAAAGAATTACCTGAGGAGAAAGGTTTCTTAAGACAATTTTAGACTGTTTAAGACTTTCTGATTTGATCTGAAAATATAACAGAGGACTGAATTTAGTATCATTGCCCGGATGATAACCGGCTGGAGACTGAATTTTAAACTGGTAGATTATCGGTGATTGATTATCTGCCGATTGATTCTTTAGCATAGTATTATTTATACTGGTTGATAATAGTTGATTGATTTACTTTAGTGTTGATTGTTAGTTTTATGATTTCAGCTTTATGGATTTCAGCTTTATATTTAAGGTTTTTGTAATAGAAGTGGCTGGCACCTGAAGGTTTGAAAATTATCTATTTTAGCGGGAGGGATTTATATGAAGTTTTCACCCCTGGACATTTATAACAAAGAGTTTAATAAATCGACTTTTGGTTATAATTCTACCCAGGTTGATGAATTTCTGGATGAGGTGGGACTGGCCTATGAAAGGCTGCTGAAAGATTACAGTTCTCTGGAAGAAGAGAAAAAGAGACTGGAGGAAAAACTGGAGAACTATGAAAGCATTCAGGATAAACTGGAAGAAACATTGAACCGGGTCCAGCGCACTGTGGAAGAGCAGTCAGCTCGAGCCCGGCAGGAGGCAGATAGAATCAGAAGACAGGCCGAGAAGGAAGCTGACAATATCCTGAGGCAGGCCCGGAACGAGGCTGACAGCATAAAACGGGAAGCCCGGCAGGAGATTCAGGGAGAAAAATCCAAAATTGAAAATCTGAGAGAGCAGAAGGAACTTTTCAAGATTCGGTTTCGTTCTCTGTTGAAAAATTATATGAGAGTTGTGGATGAAGGAGTTGAGAAACTGGATCAGGCTGAAAGTCAAATGATTGAAGGGGTTCCTGAGGGAGTTCTGGATGAAGAAGAGCAGGATCGCCAGAGAGCTGATTTTGAGGAAACTCAGCAGTATACCGGTGAATATTCTGCTGAAGAAGAAAGTTATGCTCAGAGCAGATATCAGGAAGGGGAAGAGCCCTCTTTCCAGGGCGGAAATAATAGAGCAGAGCAGCTAGACTTTAAAGAATATGATAATGAGCAAAAGGCTCAAAGCCACAACAGGGAGGAGAGAGAGGAGCAGAGTTCTGAAAATAAGCAGCAGGAAAAGGCTAAAGAAAAGGGTGAAGATGAAAAGAGACGGCAAGAAGAGGAAGAACAGGCCGGCGGCCAGAACCGAAATCCCGATCTGGATGATACTAAAATTAAGGAATAACCAGGTTTATCTGCCTGCATGAGAAAAATACTGGCAGAAGAAACACCGGTATTTGCCAGCAGCGGCAACAGGGGAGATAAAAATGCAGGAAGGCACAGGTACAGTTTTTCTGCCTTGAGGGAGTTGATTAATGTGAAAATCAAAAAGGAATATGTTAAAATACTGGATCTGGAGAATGAATTTGAAGCAGGTCTGCTGAGCAAGGAATTAGAGGAACTGGAAATTCCCCATGAAATTCACTCTCTCCATGATCAGGCCTTTGACGGCCTCTATCAGATGCTGCATGGCTGGGGTTTTGTAACCGCTCCTCCCGGGAGGGCTGAAGAGATAAAATCAATTTATCAGGATCTTTTGAAGGACATTGACAGGAAAGAAACAGGTCTGGAAAAGGAAGAAAATGAAGAAAATGAAGAAACGGAGGAAGTTCAGGAAGAGTAAAATGTTATTCTGATGTTAGGATGATTGGATGATTTATATTATATTTCTGGTGATGGTTTTGCTGGACCGTCTGAGCAAATTTTATATAAGCAATAATTTTGTCCTGGGTGAAAGCGAAATTATAATCGAAGGGATGCTGCAGTTTACCTATGTCAGGAATACTGGTATTGCCTTTGGGCTGCTGGCAGGTAGAGGCTGACTCTTAATCTTACTGCAGGCTCTGGTAATAGCTTTGCTGCTGGTATTAAAACTGCGTTATTTCCCCTCTCAAATGTTGATAAATTTCTGCTTTGCTGCTCTGCTGGCAGGAGCAATCAGCAATCTGCTGGACAGAATTTTATTCGGATATGTGATTGACTTTGTAGATATAGGCATCTGGCCTGTTTTTAATCTGGCCGATGTCTTTATTGTGGCAGGTGCGGCTGGTTTGATTCTTCTGGTTCTGAAAGAAGAGTTCAGGGCTGTTTCCAGAAAAAATTCCACCTGATAAAATACTGAAATCCAGTCTGAAAACGAAGATACAGGGTTTTAATTGCAACAGAATATTTGTCCTATCAGAATTTAGGAGAGCAATTATGGAAAAAGCCGAGGAAATTATTAAAATAGAAGCTGAAGATAAAGCCGGCAGGCTGGATAAATTTCTGGCCAGGAGGCTGCCCTCCTTTTCCAGAAGCCAGCTGCAGCGGCTGATTGAAGAGGGCAGGGTGAGAATTAACCAGGAAGAGGTTTTAAAAACATCCCGGGAGGTAAAGGCAGCTGATATAATTACCCTGGAAGTCCCACCCCCGGAGGAGACCGGCCTTGAGCCGGTGAATCTGGGAATTGAAATCATATATCAGGACCGGGATCTGGCAGTTATCAATAAACCTGCCGATCTGGTGGTGCATCCAGCGGGCACCCATGAGGGTCCCACCCTGGTTGAGGGGCTCCTGGCCCAGCTGGATAATCTTTCAGGAATCGGCGGCCAACTCAGACCGGGAATTGTCCATCGACTTGATAAAAACACCACCGGTATAATGGTTGTAGCGAAAAATGACAGGGTTCATCAGGAATTGAGCCGGCAGTTTAAAGAACGCTCGGTAAAAAAAGCCTACCGGACCATTGTCGGGGGGCACCCTGAACATGACCGGGCCAGAATTGAGGCTCCCATTGGCCGGGACCCGGCAGACCGCAAAAAGATGACTGTTCGGCCCGAAAACAGCAAAAGGGCAGTTTCCCGTTATCAGGTTTTAGAGAAGTACCCGGGATTTTCGGAACTCAGGGTGGAACTTTTAACCGGGAGAACTCATCAGATCAGGGTGCATATGGAATTTATCGGACATTCCATTGCCGGTGATAAAAAATATGGCGGTCAGGTAAGTTTCAGGACAGCCGGAAGCGGGGTTTTTGAAGTAAAAAGGCCGATGCTGCATGCCTGGCAGCTGGGATTTGTTCATCCCGGGAAGGGAGAATTTAAAGAGTTTGAGGCTTTATTGCCGGAGGATTATTTAAGTTTTCAGCAGTATTTAACCTCAAGCTGAACTTCGGATAAAACTTATTTTTACTGCTAGAATTTTGCTGCAGCTTCTGCAGCCGGGGTAATTTTATTATGATTTTCCGGAATTATTTCTTTTATTTTATATTTTTAAAATGTTTTAGCTAAGGGGTCCTTTCAGGCCTTTTAATGATAGACTAATGAGAGATTCATTTAATTTGCGGGAATTAATTGCCAAGATGTTGCAGGAATTAGAGAAAAGTTTATCGAATAGTAATACAGAAAAAATTATAACGGGAAGGGTTGGTGTTAATCTTGGCTAAATATGACACGAAGGATATTCGCAATTTTGCCCTGATATCTCACGGCGGGGCTGGAAAAACAACTTTTACAGAAATGGCACTGGTTAAGGCCGGTGTTAAAGGTGAAGCAGGTACGGTGGAACGGGGTAATACCGCCTCGGACTTTACTCCCGAGGAGAAAGACAAGCAGTTTTCTATAACCAATTCCTACTTTTCGTTTCCCTGGAATAATCGACAGATAAACCTGATTGATACACCAGGTTATGCTGATTTTCGAGGAGAGGCTGCCAGTGCTCTGAGCATGGTAGAGGGAGCACTTCTGCTTATAGATGCCAGCAGTGGTGTGGAAGTAAATACCCATTATGTCTGGGAAAAGGCCCGGGAAAATGAGCTCTGCAAGTTTATTTTTATCAATAAGGTTGATAAGGATGAGGTGGACTTCAATGCCGTTCACGAGGAACTGCAGGATTTTTGCGAGGAGAATTTGCTGCCGCTGACGATCCCGGCCGGCACCGGCGAGGATTTTCAGGGGATTATTGACCTGCTCTCCGGTAAGCTGATTACCGAAAACGGGGAAACTAAGGAAATTCCCGAGGAGTTTCAGGATCAGGCCGATGAGTACCATCTTGAACTGATTGAATCGGTGGTTGAATCTGATGATGAATTAATGATGAAGTATCTGGAAGATGAAAAAATTAGTGATGAAGAAATTACCGGTGCCCTCTTTAATTCGGTGGAGCAGAAGATGACGGTGCCGATTTTTGCCGGGGTTGCCAGCCGGAACTTTGGTGTCAAAAGAACCCTGGATTATCTGGTCAAGCTGATTCCCGATCCCACCAACCGTCCTTCTCTCAAGGACATTAACGGTGAAGAAGTGGAGCTTAACTTCTCGGCGGAGAGCGATGTGCTGGCCCAGGTCTGCAAAACCATGGTTGACCCCTATATCGGTAAGCTGTCAATCTTTCGGATGTATAACGGCCGCCTCCAGAAGGGCGATGAGCTTTACGTCCCCAGGCTGGATGATAAACTTAAAGCCAGCAAGCTTTATAAGATAAATGGTTCCGAGCAGAATGAAGTTGAGAAACTGCTGGCTGGCGATATCGGGGCGGTGGCCAAGATCGGGGAATTGGAAACTTCCGATACGATTACCGAACCTGATAATATTGTGGAGCTGAAAAAGCTTAAGCTGCCAGAACCGATGCTGATTCAAAAGGTTACCAGCAAGGAGGGGCAGGATGATGAGAAGATGTCCAATGCCATCCAGCGCTACAGCCAGGAGGATTTGACCTTCAAGGTTAACTTTAACCGGGAGACCAAGGAGCTTCTGGTCCACGGAATGGGTACCGTGCATCTGGATGTAATAAAGAAGGTCTGTCAGCGTAAGTTTGATGTCAGCTTTGATACCAGCGAACCCAGTGTGGAGTATAAAGAGACGGTTCAGAGCAAGGTTGATGTTGAAGAGAAATACAAAAAGCAATCCGGCGGCAGGGGACAGTACGGTCATGTTATGATGAAATTTGAGCCCCTGCAGCGGGGTAAGGGCTTTGAATTTGAAGAAGAAATCTTTGGTGGTGCTGTACCCAGTCAGTATATTCCTGCCGTGGAGAAGGGAGTCAGTGAGGCCATGGAAGAAGGTGTGCTGGCCGGCTACCGGGTAGTTGACCTCAAGGCCATCCTCTATGATGGCTCCTATCATGATGTCGACTCTTCGGAGATGGCCTTTAAGATTGCGGCTTCCAAGGCCTTCAAGAAGGCTATGGAGCAAGCCAAGCCGGTGCTGCTGGAGCCAATTATGAAGATTAAAGTGGTGGTTCCCGATGACTTCATGGGCGATATTATGGGAGATCTCAACTCCCGCCGGGGCAGAATCCTGGGCATGGATCCCAGTGATGGCAAGCAGATTATCAACGCCGAGGTGCCCCAGGCCGAACTCTTTTCCTATGCCACCGACCTCAAGTCTATCACCGGCGGTTACGGTCAGTTCTCCATGGAATTTTCTCACTATGATAAGGTACCCCAGCAGGAAGCTGAAGATATTATCAGACAGCGGAGAGCTGAGAAGGAGTAGTAGACCGGTCTCTTTCAGGCTTGAGGCTAATTAATTTAATTCATCAGCTGAGATACAATTGATTAACTGTTTGCTGGCCCTGTCGGTGCATTATGATGCAGCCGGCAGGGCTTTTCTGCTATACAGGAAAATAGATGAAGAAGTTTTATTTCAGATATATTTCAGATATGTTATAATTAAAAAAATGGTTAATTTGAAACTGTCAGGGAAAATAACCTGATTTTAGCAGGAAACTGCAGCGGGGTGATGATATGGCTGAAGAGAGAGAGGATCTTGATTTCTTAAAAAGTTTCACAGTTTTTGAGGATCTGACCCGGGAGCAGCTGGCCCAGGTGACCGGAGAACTGATCCGGAAAAGATACCAGTCCGGCCAGACTATTTTTTTTGAAGAAGAAGAGGGCAGCCAGATGTATTTTGTTCGTTTCGGCCGGATTAAGATACTCAGGACTTCCAGTGAAGGCCGGGAGCAGATCATTAAATTTCTGGGAGAAGGTGAGGTCTTTGGCGAGGTAGTTCTCTTTGGAATAGAGAGGTACCCGGTTTCGGCAATCTGTCTGGAAGACTGTGAGCTTGATGTTTTAACCAGGCAGAGTTTTCAGGATTTTTTTCTGGAGCATCCCGAGATTGGTCTGGGAATGCTGGAGACCATGGCTCAGAAACTTTACTATTCCCAGAGCAGGATAAAAAGCCTATCACTGCAGGATTCCCGCAGCAAAATTATTCAGTCTCTGCTGCAGCTTAGCGGAGAGGATAAAACTGTTAGAATTCAGGATTTAAATCAGCAGCAGCTGGCTAATTTTCTGGGGATGACCAGAGAAACGGTCAGCAGAAACTTAAGCCAGCTTAAAAAGGATAATTATATAAAAATGGAAGGTCGGGAAATTATCATCCCGAACCGCGAGGAACTCAGAAAGCTTATTGAGTAGAAATCTTCAGGAGATAATTTGCTTTTTAACCTTAAGACCGGTGCCGGGATAATACCAAACAGCCGGGTTTGAGCAGAAGGCAACTATCTGACCGATTGGATAAAACTGATTCACTGAAGTTCAACAGGAATCTATGCAGAAATAGGCAGCTGTTTTAATAGAGGTTAAGTAGATGTTTAGCTGGAGAAATCGAACTGATAAGGAGGATGTCCGGACTTGAAATTTCTTTTAATTACTTTAAGTGCTATCCTGATTATTCTGCCGCTCAGCTATCCCGGTCTCTTTTTTCTGGCCT
Source organism: Halanaerobiaceae bacterium (assembly GCA_003554685.1). Classification (GTDB taxonomy): domain Bacteria; phylum Bacillota; class Halanaerobiia; order Halanaerobiales; family Halarsenatibacteraceae; genus T1SED10-84. The sequence goes on along the minus strand of PWHA01000099.1, from coordinate 5,168 downwards.
GGCTGGCTTTGATTCCGGCTTTATTTGTGCTGGAGAGAGAAGTATCACTGAAGAAAAGTTTTTTCTGGGGCTGGCTGCTGGGAATTATACTTTATGCCGGAGCCAGCTACTGGCTTTTCTATCCTTTGAGAGATTTCAGCGGTTTACCCTATCCGCTGGTTATCGCGCTGACCCTGATTTTACTGGCGGTTGCCGCTTTAAGCCGGGGTATCTGGGCGGTTCTTTACAGACTTTTCAGTGGAGAGAAAGGTGATTCTCTGATTGTGCTGACTGCCAGCTGGATCAGCATCGAGTATCTGATGGCCCAGCTTTTTCCCTATTATCCCTTTGGCAGCCTCAGCCTGACCCAGGCGGACTTTTCTCCTTTTCTTCAGCTGGCAGAATGGGGCGGCAGTTATCTGGTGGCTGCGGCTGTTCTGCTGGTAAACGGACTGCTTTTTAAATCACTGCTGAGGCAGAAGCTGGGCTATGCCCTGCTGGTAGGGCTGCTGATGCTGGTTACCATGTACGGTGCCAATCAAAGCCTGGAACCGATTCAGGAAAGAAGCCGGGCAGCCGAGGAGACATTAAGTCTGGGTGTGGTTGAGACCGAGATAACCCAGGAAGATAAGTGGCTGCCTGAGAATATTGAGTATAACCTTCAACAGGCAGCGGAACTGGGCAGCGAGGCTTACGAGCAGGGAGCAGAACTGGTAATAATGCCGGAGACAGTCCTGACCTTTGATTATCTTAGAAACAGCTATTACAGGGATATGTTTCATGAAACCCTGGAGCAGGACGGCTATCTGCTGGTGGGAAGTCAGTCAGTGATGGAAGATCCTGAGAAGCAGTATAACAGCATTTTTCTGGTTGATCCCGACCAGGAGGTGCTGGGCAGATACAATAAAAGAATTCTGGTACCGGGGGGTGAAAGTGTACCTCTGCCCGGGGTTCTGGAGTTTTTTACGGGGGAAAGATGGTATTCGCTGACGCCCGGTTCGAACAATCAGGTGCTGGCTCTGCCGGAGAGAGAAAATGAGATTGAGGTTGAAAATGAGGAAAATAATTTTCAGGAGAGAATTTCCTTCCAGGTGCTGATCTGTTCGGAGATCCTTTATGCTCCCCGGGAGATTGAGGAACTGGTTGATCAGCAGTTTATTGTAAATCCTTCCAATGAAGCCTGGTTTGGCATTGGTAACCTGCAGACCCAGATGTGGCAGTCAGCCCGGCTCCGGGCAGTGGAAACCAGGATGCCGGTGATCAAGGCTGGAAATTATGCTTATTCCGGTAAAGTTTTTGCCGATGGCAGTTATCAAACAATTGAGGGTGCTGAGGTTCTGGAAATAAGGCTGCTTAAGGGCGGCCGGGAGAGGACCTTCTATCAAAAATATGGTGATTATCCTGCCTATCTGGCTCTGCTGCTGGTTTTGATTATTGGTCCGGCCTATAAGCTTTACCAGGCTGCTTCCTGAGGATTGGGGGAATCGAGAGTGGGGGGATAGTGGGGTGAACCCGAGAGAGGGCGAACCCGGTACCACCATATACGGTACCACCATATATGCCTCCTATTGCCCCCGCTTAACTATCTCAGCGATAATCTCCTTTTCAGGCGTGACATAGAGAGTATGGTGATTGTCATAATAGACGATGCCCGGCTTGGCCCCTTTCGGCTTTCTCACATTCTCAATTTCGGTATAGTCAACAGGGACATTGCTGGACTGACGGGCCTTGCTGAAGTAGGCTGCCAGCAGGGCAGCCTCTTCAATAGTGCTTTGAGGTATTTCCTCGCTGGTGTGATTTTTTATAATTACATGGGAGCCGGCAATTTTGCGGGTATGGACCCAGATATCTCCCCCGGTAGCTATTTTTTTGGTCAGCCTGTCATTCTGACGGTTATTCCTGCCGACCAGAATTTGAAAACCATCAGCGGAATAATATTTGCGGGGAGGAGCCTTGCTGGCAGATTTTTGCGAGCTCTGCTGCTGTTTTTTTATATAATTTTCTTCCCGGAGTTCTTCATTAATTTCTGCCAGATCCTCTCTACTTTCAGCCTGCTCAATTTCCAGTTCAACCCGCTGTAGATATTTATCCTCATGGCGTAGCCGGGCCAGCTCCCGGATCAAATGATCCCGGCTTTTCTTAAGCTTGCTGTGCTTTTTGAAGAGCCGGTTAATATTTTCTCCAGGGCTCCTTTCCGGATCCAGCGGAATGGTGGTTTTGGGCTGGTCCTCCTGGTAATAATCAACGACCTTTATTTCCTCCTGGCCGGGGGCTATTTTGTGCTTCTGAGATTTTAAAAGCTCCCCCCATTTCTGATATTTATCTGCCTCTGAACTTTTCTCAAGTTTTTCCCGGACCTTTTCCTGCTGGCTGTGGTTCTTATCGAGGTAGTTATTGATAATACCAAAAAGCCTTTCCTTCTCCCGGAGGAAGTCCTTTTTTACGATGTGCTCCCGGTAATAAAAATCAAACAGCTCTCTCAGGGTGGGGAAGTGCAGGTCTTCAACCCCGGACTGATGATCCAGGGGAAAAGCCGACTGATAGACGATTTCACCTTCTTCATCCCGGCCCAGCACCGGCTGAAAATCTTCCGTTTTAATCAGTTCAATGTAATTAAAAAGACTATCTTTTATGGCAATCTCCTCCCGGCGGGAAAGCTCGTGATAGTTGATTTCCGGGTCAATTCCGGCCTGAAAGACCATCTCCCGGGCTGATTCGGGGCCGATCCCCTGAACATTGTTGAGGACTGCCCGGAAGGCATATTTGCGAAAATCATCGCCCAGCCGCTCCCACCAGATTTCCTCGGTCAGCTCCTTGGGGCTGACCTTATCCTGGGCCGGGGGGTAGCGGTAGTCGGCTTTGGGGATTAATTCCCGGGCCGATTTATCATCGGGTCCCAGACGTTTCATAGCATCCAGCACTGTGCCACCGGAATCCACCAGGATTACATTGCTGTAGCGGCCCATGATCTCCAGGTAAAGGCGGTAAACTGTGGAATTGCTCTCAATATCAATCTCCAGCATCCTTTCCAGTCCGGGCTGGCTGATTTCCTTAATCCGGCCGTGAGTAAGGTGTTTGCGCAGCACCATAGCAAAGGTCGGGGGCTGAGAGGGGTTGTCAAAATCAATATCAGAAAGATGAACCCGGGACTGCCGGGGGTCGATGACAGCCAGCAGCTGATAATTCTGCTGATTATTTCTTAGATCTATAGTGAGAAAATCCTTTTTTGGTTGATATATTTTATTTACTTTGGCTCCCAGCAGCTCTCCGGCCAGCTCCTGGCGGCAGGCTGCCAGCATAATTCCATCTATTGCCATAATGATCACCTCATAACATAACGATATCATCTAACAAATCTCTTGTAAATAAGGGCCGAGAACTTTCTTGCTTAAAAGAAGTTACTGTGTTATTATTATTTAAAATAGAACCATTATAGCATCAGGACAGCAATTAACAGCAGTCTACACCGGTATACTTTTCCTTATTGGCCTACATAGCCAGTTACGGGCTGTCAGGCCAGGCAGCAGGAGCTGTCGGGCCTGAAACAGGGCGGCCAGGACGGCAGATAAGGGTTCAGGTCAAATAAAATATAGGAGGGCTATTATGAAGGTCAAACTGATAAATATTGGTTTTGGCAATATTGTGGCCGGCAACAGAGTCATAGCGGTGGTCAGTCCGGAATCTGCCCCGATTAAAAGAATAATCCAGGAAGCCCGGGAACGGGGCATGCTGGTTGATGCCACCTACGGCCGCCGGACCAGAGCTGTTATTATAACTGATAGTGATCACATTATTCTTTCGGCCATTCAGCCGGAAACAGTATCCCACCGGTTGAATGACGAGGACGAGGAGTGAGCATTTCGGGGGTGAGACTGTGTCTGAAGGTATTTTGTTTGTCCTTTCCGGCCCCTCAGGTGTGGGCAAGGGAACGGTCCTGGACCGGCTTTTTGAAACCTACAACGGCATTAATTATTCAGTATCGATGACAACCCGGGAACCACGTCAGGGCGAGGTTGAAGGCGAAGATTATTTTTTTGTGTCCGAAGAAGAATTTAAAGAAATCATGGACCGAAATGGTTTTCTCGAGACAGCCCGGGTTCATGGTAACTATTATGGCACTCCCCGCAGTTATGTAGAGAAGACCCTGGCAAAGGGTGAGGATATAATTCTGGAAATAGATATTCAGGGAGCCAATCAGGTCCGGGATATTTTTCCTGAAGCAGTCTTTATTTTTCTCAAGCCCCCATCGCTGGAAGCTTTGAGCAGAAGACTGGATAAAAGAGGAACGGAATCCCGGAAATCCCGGGAAATCAGGCTGGAAAATGCCAAAGCTGAGATGGCTGAAGCCGATAAATTTGACCATGTGGTGTTAAATGATAAACTTGATAAAGCGGTATTGAAGTTAAAAGCAATTATTGAGAGAGAAAGAAAGGAGGAAATAATATGATTTCCAGACCTTCTCTGAATGACCTGAAAGATAAGGCAGATAGCCCCTTTACAATAGTAATCATGGCTGCCCGGAGAGCCAGAAATCTCAATGAGGGAGGCCGGGAACTTTTAAGTGAATACCGGGGCAAGAAACCGGTTTCCAAGAGCCTGGAAGAGATCGAGGCTGGGGTCATTTCCTATGAGAAGAACAACCCCAACAGCGTAAAATAGGGGCAGCTTTAAACAGGATTATTGGGTTATGCTGGAGCCCATTATTTTGATAATTTTGGAGTCCATTATGATTATAAAATTATAAAGCATTCTTAAAATAATGTAACATTATTTTAGTAGATATAGAGTAACAAGGTAATTATAGATAGTTAGAAGAAATAATAATCTGTTTTTGTATTTTATAAATGATTTTTTAAATATGATTTTTTAATAAGTCAATAAATATCTATTAACAGGAGAAAGAGGAGATTTGGACTGTTACAGGCAATAGAGCTAGATAACCCTGGCTATAACCAAAAATGGCGCCTGATGGCGCTGAGGAGATAAAATTATCAGTTAAGGAGATAAAACCATGGGTAAAAACATTCTGCTGGGAGTAACCGGCGGCATTGCCGCCTATAAGACGGCAGCGGCAGCCAGCGCACTGACCAAGCAGGGGCATAATGTATTTACAGTGATGACCGAGTCAGCCTGTGAATTTATTTCACCTCTGACCTTTCAGTCCCTGACCGGCAACCCGGTGGAGGTTG
>PWHA01000116.1 GCA_003554685.1 Halanaerobiaceae bacterium | reverse complement strand
TTGACCCTGGAACAGTTCAATTTAATAAGAAGAACCCCGAAAATGTAAAGACATTAATTGAATGGAATGGAGCAAATGAAGTTGATGGTATTTATAGAGCTATTCCCGATGAAAACTTTGAAGTTGAAGAACTGGTTACAGCGTCAGACGAAGAATTTTTTGCCCATAAAAACAGTAACACCCTGGTTATTAAAGCTGAATATTTAGCCGGTTTAGCTGAGGAGTATGACGAAATTGAATTATTTGTCAAGTTTGACCAGGGTAGCGACGCCTTGCTAAGCATTGAAGTGATAGAGGAAGAAATTCAAACCAACGCTGAACTATATCCTGATGAGTTTGACTTTTATCTTGATGAACCAGAGGATATTGAAAGTATCATCACCTGGAATCAGGCCAGTGAGATTATCGGAATAGAATTAGAAGTCAGGGAAAGCGCCTATGAAATTAAAGGGAATTTTTCCTGGAATAACGAGATGGACTCCTTGATAATTTCCAGTGAAGATATTTTATTAGAAAATCCAGTTGAAGGAGAAACCTTTGAATATTTAATTTCCTTTGATAAGGGAGGTCCAGCATTTTTAGAGGTCAATATCAAAAATGGCTCAGAGGAAGAAGAACCCGAGCCGGAACCTGAACCAGAACCTGAGCCCGAGCCAGAACCTGAACCAGAACCCGGTGATATAAATGTTACTGGAAGTTTTGCTATAGAACACAGTTTTCCTCACTCGAAAGTTGAAATGAATGCCGTCGACAGAGCAGGATCAAAACTGGAAAAAATAGAATCTGCAGAACTGGAAACTTTCACCCAGGATAAAGCCGATGAGCTAATTATCCGTTTCGATAAAGCACTGTCTGAAAAGGAAGCTTCAGAAAAGGCGGAAAAACTCGGATATGAGAAACTGGACTTTATGCCCGAGCTCAATGCCATGCTGGTAGAAATACCAGTCGAAACCAGTTTAAATCAGGCCCAGGCGCAAACAAAAGATAAATCATTCATTTTATCAGCTCAGCCAAACAACGTATTTACAGTTATGGATTATGAGAAACCGAATGATTATTACTATTATCGTCAATGGGCTCCCCCTAATATGAGGTTGCCTCAAACCTGGCGAGATGTTAGAGGTTCAAATAATGTTAGAATTGCTGTTCTGGACACAGGAATAGATTATAGTATTGCCGAAATGCAAGGCCAAATTGACGAAAGTTCTGGTTATAATTTTACCAGCGATGATGAAACTGATTTTATTGATAGACAATCTCACGGAACACATGTGGCAGGTATCATTGGTGCTAAAGCAGATAATGAAATAGGTTTTGCGGGAGTCATGTGGGATGTGGAGTTGCTGCCGGTGAAAGTTTTGGATGACAGTGGTATGGGTGATGAGTGGTCAGTGGCTGAGGGAATCTTACATGCTGCCGGTATAAGAGAGGAAAGCCCCATACAACCAGCTGATGTAATTAATATGTCTCTGGGTATGCATAGCGATGAGACACCCGAAGTGCTGAAAGATGCCGTAAAAAAAGCAGCCGATGAAGGTATTGTAATTATAGCAGCCAGTGGTAATTCCGGAGATAGAGATGTGGGTTATCCGGCTAAGTTTGACGATGTTATTGCTGTAGGAGCATTATCAGAAAATACTTCAGGAGCCCCTGAAATTGCTCATTACTCCAGTTATGGCCCTGAAATTGAGCTTACAGCTCCCGGTACAGCTATCTGGAGTACTATTCCCAATGATTTTATATTGGATATGTCCGGTACGTCCATGGCTGCTCCCCAGGTGGCAGGACTGGCAGGATTGATGATCTCCGAGGGCATACCACACAGCCAGGTGCTGGAAGTTATGCAGGAAACAGCCATCGACCTTGGTGATCCCGGCTATAATGAATACTACGGTCATGGTATGATAAACACCTACTGGGGTGTACACGAAGCCACAGAGATCACTGTTGCCGTGGGTGAAAGAGATGGCCGCAATTTCAATATAGTAGCAGAAAACACAGCTAAGGTAAATTCCGGTGAATTCACCATTAATGACGTACCAGCGGGCGAGTACGAAGTCATGGCCTGGCTGGATGTGCGCGGAAGCGGTGATCTGGAAAATGGAGATTATTTCGCCTCTACCGGAAAAATTGAACTGACTGAAGGCGAGTACAGTTTCGATCTCACCGCAGAAGAATTCTACCAGGACTAACGCTGAATAAATATAGTAATTAATAATTCATTACCCCCGGGTTCCCGGGGGCTTTTTTTATAGCTTATTTAATTTTTAATAGGACTATAACTCATACCAGCAGACCTTAGCGTGGGCAGCTACATAAATATCATCGTCGAATTTTACACCTGAAAATACTAAATTTCCTTTACGATCTTCTTCATAAAAATCTATTTCATAACTGTTTACACCGGGAACGGGTAATTGCCCACTATTATATCCAAGTATACCAGGTGCTGCTGAAGTTGGATGGTTGTTGCCAATATATAAATGGACTTCTGAAAGACTGAAACCAGAGTCTAAATTATAAATCACTTTTTCTTCTGCAAAATCAACTTTCAATGTGCCTACTTTAGTGCCATTACCAAGATTGTTTAGGCCTGCTTCTGCCCATAAATCAAATATATAATATTTACCTTCTGGTTTTAGCGGCCCATTTGACCAGCCCCAGTTGCTAGAACTAATACCTTCTATATTATAAAACTCTTCCGCATACTCACCCCCGTAAGCCCAGGCGGTTTCACACTTATCAGGTTCCATCATTTCACCCGAAATTGTTATTTCAATGATATCACGATATTTTCCAGCCCGAATTGCACACCAGGGCCTGTCACCCTTAAATGAGGAAGCATCGTACTCAAATTTAATCGTGCCACTAATATTCTCATCTATATCAGATAAAGTAATCATTTCTCCTCCGGGAAAAAAATGTTGATCTTCTGCAAATTCACCATCGGTTTTAAAGGTATATCTAAAAAATTCATTAGTATAGGGTTGTGTTAAATCAGCATATTTATCATTTTCTTCAGGACCTATCGATTGAATATTAAGCTGTACCCGCCAGTTATTTGTTTGCAAATTCCACCATATACTATCACCATCATCTTCACACAACAATGATTTTGTGGGGTCAAGAATATTCAGTTCCAGCTCGTTCCTTTCCAGGTTAAACTCAGGATTGGAAATATTATTCCTCAAAATATTTACATCATCAAATGAGGCGAAACCAAATCTGGAGTCTCTATACTCATTAAAATTTGGTCCCAGAACTGAATCGGAAGCCTGGACACCAACATTTAACCCCGAAATCCCCAGCAATAAAATCAAAATTAATAGCGGAACCAGGTAAAATATATTAATAAAAAAATATTTTGTTTTAAACTTTCTGTGTCTTCTTTTCATAATCATCAGCATCCTTTCCTGACCCAGTAATAAATTATTAAAAAACACTTATTAAACATGGATTATTACAGGCTCTAAATAAGACTAAAAAATTACTCACAAAATTATTTTAGGTTATTCTTAGCTTTTAAAAACTGTTATCTGAATTAACTCTTCGTTCTTTGATGGGAGGTTTTCACCAGTATTTACTCTACCTATTTCAGTTGCAGATAAAATTTCCACACTGTAACCATTTAAATATGGATAACTAAAGATATTCTCTAAACTAACATTACTAAAATTTTCCCTGTTATATTCATGCTTTATCAAATCAATTAACATTTCAATATCCCTCTGATTTAATTTTTCTGGAGAAACAAACATGTTTTCTCTGGCAGGCTGTGATTTAAGACCATATTCATCTTTTATTAATTTTTCCTTAATAGTGCTATCCTCTAAGCTTAAAGGAGAACGAGAAATTGACCCTCCTCTGATACCCTCCGCTAACTCCAGATTTAAATATTCACCGGCATTATCAGCAAAAAATTTATTCTCTACATGTACAATAATTTTTGGGGCACTACCTTTTGTAAAAACATTGCTTTCTAAACTGCCACGATAAATACCCGGCAGTAACCGAGCATTTCGCAGATATGATTCATCAATTTTAAAATTCAGCTGACTACTTTCCTCCCCGCTACCAAGAGCAAAGTTAAAATCTTCAAGACTTACATATTCTCCTCCGCTTCTAGCCATCAACACAGCTTCTGCAGGAATGCTGGAATTAAAAAGCTCTTCTCTAATACTCCCTGCAGTGTACATCTTATCTTCTTGAAAAATATTACTACCAAATCTGATCAGGTCACTGCTTTTAAATAAAATATCACTATCGCACTCCGATTGCTCATGCCAGCGCAGAACGATGTTATTTCGCATCTGGTCACCGGGCAAATAATCTCTTTCGTAAAGTGAATAAGCCATTCTTATTAAAACCGTCGAACTATCTGCCAGAAATTCAGCATCAATTATCTCAGGTTTTGCAGCTTCCTCAGCATCAGGATCAATAAATCTCACCCTTATAGTCAATGTTGCTGTAGGAGGATCTTCCATAAAAGGAGACCATGCAAAAGTTTCCGCCTGAACCTTATGAGTCATCGTTGTTATCATAATGGCAATCAAAAATAAAATGAGGGTAAGAATAAACAAAGAATTTTTAAAAAATACTGTTTTAAATAGACTACTTTTGCTCTTTCTCATAAACTATCATCTCCTTTTTCAGCCCGGAGTCAGTATTTATTATAGTAGGTCAGGCCATCGAGGGCTAGATGGCCCGACACTAACCTGGGGACAACTTCTACCAGATGATTACATTATTTAAGGCACTTAATTGTATTAGAAGCTAAGCCTGATACCGGCTAAATATTGATCTACTCCCTCTGTCGAGCCTTCTGCACCGGCAATTAGCGTAACTGCATCGCTGACTGAATATCCCAGCAGAGCCCTAAGTTCACTGGCACCCAGGTCCGAGCTGTACCTGAGTCGGGCAGAAACAGGCTGATATTTCACCGCCACCTCGAATTCAAAAGCATGCACTGCTTCAAATTTGCCCTGCTGCAGATTGAAAAAAACCGGGTAATAATATCCTGAAAGTTCCAGATGCGGGCCCAGAAAAACCCTCTCACCAATGACCGGAGCAATTTCCATCTCCCGGGTCTCGGGAGTTCTGCCCCAGATGACCCTGAGCCCCAGCCTCAGGTCCTGATATACAACAGAAACTACGGAATCTGCTCCAAATGAGATGGTCTGAAACCCTCCAGCGGTGGCCAGATGAAATCCCGCCTCCTGATCATAGTCAACTATGAGGATTTCCAGGTCCGGTCGGGATATAAACTGAAAATGGGCGGTTGGTTCCTGTAGCTCTTCCTCTTCCGGCCACAGCAGCTGGCTGAGACCGTCCATGGTGATAATATTTTGCCGTCTTTCTTCTGCCACATCTACCAGGTCATGAGTGACATAAAGGGCAAATGTGCTCATTTTCAATCTCTCGCCGCGGGCCAGATATTCTCTCACCCGGGTCCTGCGATTCCAGTTTACTATACCTACCAGACTAATATTTTCCTGCTGGCTCCAAAAATTTGTATCAACTGTAGAAGTGCCCCCGGAACTCACCCTCAAATCGGTTAAAACTCTGCCCTCTTCATCTTTTCTTTCCGGCTTTAAGCGAATTTCCAGAAATTCCTCTTCGCGGGTTCTTCCCCCTACCAGGTCACTATCAATCTGCAGAGTCTCTTCAGTCAACCTCAGATTTACCGACTCCTCCAGAAGGGTAATCAAAGAAGGACTGGCTACTTCAATGCTCTCCTCCACTTCATGATAGGCCTCAAGTTGTAATAGAACACTACCCCCTATGCCAGCTATCTCCAGCAGACCATCAGCGGTTATGAATGAGAGAGCATCCTCCATATCCAGCTCCAGACTCAACCCGCTCAAACCCAGCCGAGATACATCAGATTCATCTATTCTCACTACTTTTAACTGATATTCTATGAGTTCCAGATCTATCAGTTCCTGTTCAGTCTCTGTTGTTGCATTATTTGCAGCCAGCAGAATCCCGGTAAAACCACCAGCCCCCATCAATCCTATAAATATAGCTGTCAGGAAAAAAATTTTCGTTACCAGCTCAATATACTTCATAGTCTCACTTCCTGACTATTTCCGGCGTGATGAATATAATCAATTCACGCTCGGACTCTCTCTCAGTTTCCTGTCTAAACAGCCACCTTATAACAGGAATATCACCCAGTATGGGCACGACACTACTAAATTCAGTTTCGCGGCCTAAAGTCATTCCGGCCAGGTTTAAAGTTTCACCATTGCGGGCAAAAACAGTTGTGTCCAGTTCACTGCGCTTAACCACCAATCTATCCTGTCTTTCCTCACTGAAGTGACTTAGGTCGGGGTTTATCTGCAGCCGTATCATCTCATCATTTATAATCTGCGGAGTAACCCGGACATCAACACCGACATTTACCCTTTCCAGGCGAGACCTGTCATTATCACTTTCCAGAAATACCACCTGCTCTTCACCAATGAAAAGGTTGGCGGTAGCGCGGTCATTGACGAGTATTCTGGGGTTGGCCTCTATACTGACATCCTCTGTCTGGGACAGAAGTCTTAACCTGCCCTCCAGGGAGCCAAAATCCTGCTCGAACATATAGTTAAAGTTAGCTCTTTCATATAACATGTGGTAATAATTATCCTCGGGCAAATCACCTTCATCGCGCAGAAAACCGAAGAGATCTCCCCCGCGTTCTTTCAGAGCTTCAGTGGATATTTCCGTTACATGCACCTGAATCATTACCTCACCCTCGGGAGTATCTATCATTTTGATATAATCCTTGATTTCCTGCACCACCGATTCCGGAGCGGTTATGGTGATGATATTATCCCGCCGGGAACTTCTCTGCACGTAATCCTTGTAATATGCCGGCAGCAGAGAAATGACTTCACTGGAAGTGGTATAGCTCAGCTGATAAACTTCGCTGTGAGCAAACTGCTTGAAAGTAGGGCTGCGAGCATCCGGCAGACTTACCAAATAAAAATCCCCCATCTTTTGATAGACATAACCACCGCTTAATAAGATCATCTCCAGGGCATCTTCAAAAGGAACATTCTGCAGATCCATGGTTACTGCTCCTCTAACGGTCTGGTCATAAATAATGTTAACACCGGTAATCAATGTCAGTTCATTAAGTGCTTCTCTGATATCGGTTTCAAAAAAGAAAGAAGATATCAGCGGCATCTCTTCCTCCACAGATTCCGCTGCTGCAGCCGCTGGGTTCATTAAAAGACCAAACCCCAGCATCACCACCAGCACCAAATATATAATATTAATTTTGACAGACCGAACTTCCCCAGGCTTTTTCATTTTTAATTACCTCCGTTCTCTTTGCTGAATTCTACCACAAATTCTTCTTCAGTCATGATCTCTCCTGCCAGTTCTGTTCTTACCTGAACAGTATACTCACCTGGCTCCAGATCTTCCACTGTACCGGTCATAAATCCGGAAAAATGGGGTAGTATACGTTCAACATCTTCCATCAAACTCAATGGTACTGTTTTGAGTATTTCTCCTTCATCACTGTAGATATAGGCTGTTCCCCGGGGAGCAAAGGCGATGTTGCCGCTGTTTCTCACCGAAAGACTCAGTAAAGTTTCTTCTTCATCCACTAAAGCGGTCAAATCCCTTAACTCTAATGTCTCAATTAACTCACCTTCTACCACAGCTTCTATATCAATCAACTTTGTCTCCAATAATTCACCTTCGGAAGAATAAACCTCTACTTCCAGACTGCCGTAATAGCCGCCTGGTCCTCCTTCACGGGGAGCTCTCACCAGAGCCATTAGCCTATCATTACCCCGAGAAATCAACATATTGCGGCCGCTGCCCCTGAGGTCAAATTCGAGTTCGGAAAATATTGAGCGCTCATATCCCGGAAAAACTTCTACTGTATCCAGCCCAAAGTAAATTTCTTCACCCACTAAATTTCTTAATTCTATCATGCTGGTATTTGCACCACCCGGCCTAATCTCAGAAGAAAAACGTTCTGGATTAACCTCCAGATACCTCAATGCTTCCTCTGTTAAGAACTCATCACCTAAAGTCACCTGTTTGCTTTGAATTACCTGCCGACCGTCAGCGTAGCGCATAAAAAGCCGCAGATCATAATCACCGGGAAATAGCGGTGCCGATATTACTTCTTTAAACTGCACTTCTGCCCCGGGGTAAATTCTGGTTCCCTGAGAACCGACAGCGGTTCTTAAAGGAATTCTCTCTACAAGTCGCCGATTTTCATCCCGTACTGTTACCTCTGCATGGGCACCATAGGAAAGCTCACTGGGATTTTCGATATGGGCCAAAAGCTGTGCTCGACCTCTATCGTCTGGTAAAAGATCAAACTCCAGTACACTTATTCTCTCCCTCAACCAGGGTTGAGGTATATCGATATTTATTCTTACTGCGTAACGAAATCTAATTTGGACTCCTGGTTGATCTCCGGGTGATTCCTCTTCAATCATTGCTACTACATTATAAGAGCCTGCAGTGCCAAAAGGCGCATTAACTGTAACTGGTATTTTTACTTCTTCATTTGGAGGTACTACTACTTGAGATTGAATTGTCACCCAGTTTAAGGCTCCAAAATCAGAATCTTCTAAACTAATATATGAAAGGCTTCCGTCTAATTTTTGTTTCGGTTGATAAAGATTTATACTAATATTTTGTTGCCTGTCAGTTGGGAATAGAGTTAAATAAAAATTTTGTGTGCTTCCTGGTTTCATAACTAAATCCTGAGCTAACGGACGAACCCCTAAAGCACAAACACTCTTCTGAGCAAAGAAAATTAATAATATTAAAATAAAAGATGTCAAAAATATATTTTTTTTCATAATTTTGATGCCCCCATAATCATAATTCTAATGATTTTAAATGAAGTCTATGAGAAGTTTTATCTTCTCATAGACTTCACTGTTAAACTACACAACTTCAACTAAATTCTTGAATTATAATTTTAATTCGGATCTACAGTTTCCAAAGCCGCAACAGTAATACCTACTTCACCCTCATATAATCTTGCTTCCTGTTGAGTGATTTTTTCTATATAAATACCCATCATTAAATCAAATACTCTGGTAGTGCATTGTTCATATCCAATACGGACTTCTGCCGAGTTTGCTATTCCTTCAGCTCTAGCGTTGAAGTTTCTTCCTTCTTCAAAGCCTGAATCAACGTCTCCAAAGAAACCAACATAGGAACCCAAACCATATTTCTTAGATCCTAAATAACCTGGCATTAAAGCCTGGTTTGCATCAAAAAAGGCAATTTCTAAATTAGGATCTCCGGTTTGACTATCTGTTAATATTCTGTGAGTTCTATCAAAAAGCCCAAAGACTGTAGGTGAATTCAACCAACTTGCTTGGTCAGTGTCCCAATATAATTCCATTGTTAAAGGAGTATTTGTTTCAATTTCAATTCTGCCAAGATTTGTATTATTTTCTATATTGCTATCTCCAATTTCCACATGAACGGGAGTATAGCTGCCATCAGTAAAAGCTTCTTCAACTAAACCTCTAAATACTACTCCATCATTAGTATAAAGCCCATATTCACCGGTCAAAGGCAACCCTACCAAGGGTTCAGCATCTCTATCTTCTACAAACCAAGTTTTTTCTTGAGTTACAGCAATTTTAGACCAGGGGCCAATTTCCACTTCTGCATCTATTGTAAACTCTTGATTTCCTGCTTCTAAAATGTTCCCTTCAAAAGCTATAACGGAAAAACTAAACCCCATAACCATAGCTACCATAATAAATAAAACCATTAATTTTTTCATTTTGAAACCCCCAAGTTTTTATTTTTTACTGCTCACTGCTTATTTCTTACTGTGTTACAATTCAACCTTACTAACTTACTAACTTTCAAAACCCTTAAACTGCACTCCTTTGGACCTTTCAACATGATTTAATTTGTTAATACTTGTCC
>PWHA01000040.1 GCA_003554685.1 Halanaerobiaceae bacterium | reverse complement strand
ATACCGAGATACTGCCGGCCTTCATGACAATGGTTTCCATGCCCTTCATGTATTCAATTTCGGATGGAATTGCCATTGGTTTTATTGTCTATCCCCTGATAAAGCTCTTTACCGGCCAGGGTGAAGATGTTCACTGGCTGGTCTATACTCTGGGAGTAATTTTTGTGGCCTACTTTGTCTTTCTGGCCTAGCTTTTCTTTAAAGAAAAACCGGCCAGCAGAAAACCGGTCCTCAGGGTCTGGTTTTTTGCTGGCTTTACTTTTTATTTAAACTTTTAGTTTATAAAGCAGGATAGAAGCTTTTTCTTAACTCCGGCTTGTTTTTCGGGAGGCAAAAAGGACTTGAAAAAAAGGAGACCGTCTGCTAATCTAGAAATAATTTAGAAGAGTCCGGAATAATTTACATCACTAACTTTGCCGGATAGCTTCTTATCAAACAGGTAAACCGCCATGCCCCTTTGGCGCACAACAATAGATGAAAATATTACAGCTTATTTTCAAGGTAAAAATACCTGCAATTACAGCAGGAAAAGAGTTATGTTTCAGGAATAAGCCTGGAAAGACAGGAGGTAGAATATTTTGCAGGATAAAGTTGATGACCTTAAAGACAGACAGGAGAAGATCAAAAAGGGCGGGGGAGAGAAAAAAATTGCCCGCCAGCATGATAAGGGAAAGTATACAGCCCGGGAAAGGCTTGATATGCTGCTGGATGAGGGAAGTTTTCAGGAGATTGGCATGTTTGTCAAGCACCGGGTTCAGGATCTTGGCCTAGATGAAAAAGAAATCCCGGGAGAGGGAGTGGTGACCGGCCGGGGCACCATCGAAGGCCGGAGTGTTTTTGTTTTTGCCCAGGATTTTACCGCTATGGGCGGTTCGCTGGGCGAGATGCATGCCAAAAAAATATGGAAAATTATGGACATGGCCGAAAAGGCGGGAGCTCCTATAATCGGCCTTAATGACTCCGGGGGAGCCAGGATTCAGGAGGGAGTCCATTCTCTAGCCGGTTATGGAGGGATTTTCTTCCGTAATTCCCGTAACTCCGGAATTATTCCTCAGCTGTCAGCTATTCTGGGCCCCTGTGCCGGAGGAGCGGTCTACTCTCCGGCCCTGACTGATTTTGTCTTTATGGTGGATAAAACCAGCAAGATGTTTATCACCGGGCCTCAGGTTATTAAATCGGTGACGGGAGAAGAGGTCTCTGCGGAAGAGCTGGGAGGAGGAATGGCCCACAATCAGCTCAGTGGCGTGGCTCATTTTCTTGACCAGGATGAAGAGGCCTGTTTTGCCAGAATCAAAAAGCTGCTGAGTTTTTTGCCTGATAATCACCTGGAATCTCCGCCCTTCGTTGAAAACGGTGATCCCCTGGACCGGACTTCCCGGGAACTCAGAACAATTGTACCGGAAAATCCCAACAAATCTTATGATATCAGGGATGTTATCCGGGAAGTTATCGACTCGGGAGATTTTCTGGAAGTTCAGCCCCATTTTGCTGCCAATATCGTGGTTGGTTTTGGCCGGCTCGGGGGGCACAGTATCGGGATAATTGCCAATCAGCCAAAGTTTAAGGCCGGTTGTCTGGACATAGATTCTTCCGATAAAGCAGCCCGCTTCATTCGTTTTTGCGATGCCTTTAATCTACCTATTTTAACCTTTACCGATGTCCCAGGCTATCTGCCGGGCGTCGAACAGGAACACGGCGGAGTAATCAGGCATGGAGCCAAGTTGTTATATGCCTACAGCGAAGCCACCGTGCCCAAACTGAATGTGATTGTCCGTAAAGCCTATGGGGGAGCTTACATAGCCATGAGCAGCGGTCATCTGGGGGGAGATTATGTCCTGGCCTGGCCTACCGCTGAAATTGCAGTGATGGGGCCTCAGGGAGCGGCTAATATCATCTTCCGCCGGGAAATTAAAGCTGCTGATGATCCTGAAGAAGTCCGCCAGCAGAAGGTGGAAGAATACCGGGAAAGCTTTGCCAATCCCTATCAGGCTGCAGCCCAGGGCTATGTCGATGATGTCATTGAACCGGAAAATACCAGGCCCGAGCTGATCCGGAGTCTGGAGTCCATCAAGGATAAGCGTGAGGAGCTCAAGCCCAAAAAACATGGTAATTTTCCGGTATAACCGGATTTTTTGCTGGATAAGTTCTGTCTAAGGAGGCAACAAATGACACCGTTAGAGTTAATTCAGGATCCAGAGGCCATGGCCGGGATGACAGTGGGAGAACTTCTAACTGCCGGCCTGCAGATTGCCATAGTTGGTATGCTGATAGTCTTTTTTTTGCTGCTGATTTTGCTGGCAGCAGTAAAGCTAATGGAAAAAATATATTATCGGGACAGAGAACTGCCCCGGCCTGAAAGGAAGCAGGCAGCCGGAGAGAGAGGAAACAAAACGGCCTCACCGGCCGGAAAAACGGCTGTCGCCGAAGAGGCCGGAGAGTCAGGGCTGTCCCGGCGAAAGATAGCCGCTATTGCCGGGGCTCTGATGGTTTATTATGGCGACAGCGGGAAAAAATATAAAATACTGCGGGTTAAGAAGCTGGACCGGGCCTCGGGCTGGCAGCAGAAGTCGCGGGGTCAGGGTTATCATCAGCTGCAAGGGAGGAGCAAGTCATGAAGAAAAAATTTCGCATAACAGTGGATGGTGAAAGTTACGAAGTTGAAGTGGAAGAAATAGCTGCAGATACCGGAGAATCTGATACCGGTTCTGCCGGACCGGTTAAAGAAAAACCAGCACCCCAGCCTTCTTCTCCTGCTGAAAGCACTGCTGCCAGCAGCAAGTCAAAGTCTACCGGCGGGCAGCAGACTGCTTCAGGGGGAGACGGCCAGGTGGAAGCTCCCATGTCGGGCAAGGTGCTGGAGCTCAAGGTTGCTGAAGGAGAAGAGGTGGCTGCCGGAGATTTAGTTCTGGCACTGGAAGCCATGAAAATGGAAAATGAAATATATGCTCCCCGGGCCGGTTCGATAAAAAATATTGCTGTGTCTGATGGAGATGCTGTAGATGCAGGCGATCTGCTTATGGAGATTGAATAACCGGTCGGTAAAGGAGGAAAATTAAATTGCTGGATGCTCTACAGGAGTTTTTTGCTATTTCAGGAGTTGTGAAAATTAGTCTGGCTGAAATTATCATGCTGATCATAGCTCTGGTTCTTTTATATCTGGGTATTGTGAAAAGATTTGAGCCCCTGCTTTTAGTGCCGATCGGTTTCGGCATGCTGCTGGTGAATCTGCCCCTGACAGGACTGATGCAGGAACCCCTCAATGATCAGCCGGGAGGTCTTTTCTATTATTTCTATCAGGGTAACGCTCTGGGAATTTTTCCGCCCCTGATTTTCCTGGGAGTTGGGGCTCTGACTGATTTTGGGCCTCTTATTGCCAATCCCAAAAGCCTGCTTCTGGGAGCAGCGGCTCAATTTGGCATTTTTATGACCTTTATTGGTGCGATTCTGCTGGGTTTTACCGGTTTTGAGGCCGCTTCTATCGGGATTATCGGGGGAGCTGACGGTCCCACAGCGATTTATATCTCTTCCCTGCTGGCCCCGGAATACCTTGGGGCTATCGCCATTGCCGCCTATTCCTACATGGCACTGGTACCGATAATTCAGCCTCCTATAATGAAGCTTTTAACCAGTGAAGAGGAAAGAAAAATTGAAATGCAGCAGCTCCGCCCGGTCTCAGGCACGGAAAAGATCATCTTTCCGGTAATGGTTTCCCTGATTGTAGTGCTGCTGGTGCCAGCCTCTGCTCCACTGGTGGGAATGCTGATGCTGGGCAACCTTTTCCGGGTGGCCGGGGTAGTCGACAGATTGAGTGAAGCAGCTCAGAATGCCATTGTCAATACCGTAACAATTTTTCTGGGAGTAGCGGTGGGAGCCAGTGCTTCGGCTGAGAGATTTTTGCAGACCGATACCCTGCAGATTTTGCTGCTGGGAGTGCTGGCCTTTGCCTTCGGAACAGCCACCGGCTTGATCCTGGCCAAGATTATGAATTATTTTACCGGAACCAAAATAAACCCCCTGATCGGGGCTGCCGGAGTTTCGGCGGTACCGATGGCCGCCCGGGTAGTTCAGAAGGTGGGCCGGGATGCCAACCCCAATAACTTTCTTCTGATGCATGCCATGGGACCCAACGTGGCCGGGGTAATTGGTTCTGCTGTGGCTGCCGGTGTGATGCTTTCAATCTTTGGTTGATAGCTTTACAAACCTGATCGAAACTGACTGAAACAGAATTAAATTGTCGATGAGAGATAATAAACTGCCTGGGAGAGACAAAATTAGATTGGCAGAAGAGTGACGGAGGCAGCATTTTCTTTTCAAAGCTTTTCAATTTCAAATTTGCGGACAGGTTTGAGTTTATTATGATACCTGAAAGGGCAGCGAGGTGATGAGAATGGAGGTATATGCCCTGATAGGGCCCAGCGGCAGCGGGAAAAGCCATAGGGCCAGGGTTTTAGCCTATGATTACGGGATACCTTTAATTTTAGATGATGGCCTATTGATTAAAGAGGGCAAAATACTGGCCGGTAAATCGGCTAAAAGAGAGAACAGCAAACTTGCTGCCATCAAAAGGGCCATTTTTCACAATGAAAACCACCGGAAGGAGGTCTGCCAGGCTATTGAGAACAGCGGAGCAGAGAGAATTTTAATTCTGGGAACCTCCCTGGAAATGGCGGAAAAGATTGTGGAACAGCTGGAGCTGCAGGGGATCAATAATACCATTATGATTGATGAAATTGCCAGTCCTGCTGAAATTGAGAGGGCAATTTCGGTCCGGAAAAGTGAGGGCAAACATGTAATTCCCGTTCCCAAAATTGAAGTAAGAAAACAGTTCCTGGGTTATTTTACCGATTCCCTTAGAGTTTTATTCAATCGGGAGCAGAATGATTTAAGTCGGGAAAGTTCAATTGTCCGGGCCCGTTTCAGCTATCTCGGCAATCTAATAGTCTATAATAAGGTATTTCGGGATACAGTTCTCTATTTAACTAGGCAGTATGAGGGAATTGCCTACCTCCGAAATGTAGGGATAATCAAGCGGGAAGAAGGGCTGCTCTTTGAGATCAATCTGGTGGTCCGTTATGGCTATGATTTTCCCACCTATCTGGAGGAATACCGCCAGCAGCTGGCGGCTGAAATGGAAAATTTTGCTGGAATTAATGTCTTAAAGATAGATCTGGAAATAGCCGGTATGGAGGTTGATGAAGATGATTTCAGCAGTAGTGCTGGCCGCCGGTGAAGCCAGCCGGATGGGCCGGTTGAAGCAGCTTCTTCCCTGGGGAGATAAAACTGTGCTCGGCACTGTGGTTTCCAATCTGCATCAATCGACTTTGGATGGGGAGATAAGGGTGGTGATTGGCTGCCAGGCCGAGCGAATAAGAAGTGAGCTGGCGGATGAGCTGCCGGAAGGGGTTAAACTGCTAATAAACAAAGATTATCAGCGGGGAATGTTCAGCAGTGTTCTAACTGGCCTGAAAAACCTGCCGGCTGAAACCTCCGGCCTGCTTTTTATGCTGGCCGACCAGCCCCTGGTCACAGCAGATATTTATAATAAGCTTTTGCAAAAATTTCGAGAGGATCAGCCCCTGCTGCTGGTACCGAGCTATCAAAATAGGAGAGGGCATCCCCTGTTAATTCAGACCAAGCTGATTCCGGAAATCTATGCCCTGGCCCGGGGCAAGAGTGAACCGGAGGGGGGCCTGAGAACTCTGCTGGAGAACTATTCTCAGGAGATTGAGTATCTGGAGATTGACCGGAAGGCTGTGCTGATCGACCTTGATTATCAAGAAGATTATCAAAAATATGCTCCGGGACAGACCAATCATGATTAAGAGACTTAAAGATATCTGGAGATTAAAGAGAGGCGAAGCTGTCTGGCTGGTGGGAGCTGGAGGTAAAACCGGGACCTTAAATCGGCTGGCCCGGGATTTTTCCTATCACCAGCTTGTCTATACTTCAACTACTGCTCTGCTCAGGCCGGCCGGTTTGCCGCATCGTCTGGCAATTTGCTCTGGCAGGGCAGAATTTTTTACTGCTTTGACCTCCTATCGACGGCGGCAGAAGACAGAGATTTTAGTCCCGGCAGTCAGGAAAATCAGCAGGTGGCCGGGAGATAAAAAGAAAGCAAAAATTAAGGGACTGCCGGTGGAGTGGATTATCTCGGCGGTGCAGAGATTTCCGGAGCTAATATTTTTAGTTGAGGCCGATGGAGCCGGAAATCGTTCCTGCAAGGCACCGGCTGAGTGGGAGCCTGTCCTGCCGGCAAACCCGGAAGTTTTACTTCTGGTTCAGGGTCTTTCCGGAGCAGGAAAGCCCATCAGCAGCAGAATCTGTCACCGGGCCGGGATAATTAGCTCCGGCACGGGCAGGCGGTATTTAAACTTAAAGGTTTACCGGGAGCTTTTTACCGACAGACAGTGGTATGGAGAGCATCTTGAGGCTGCCGGCCGGGCCTATCTGCTGTTGTCCCAGGCATCACGAAACCGGCAGGAGCTGGCAGCAGGGCTGGTTTCTGAACTACTTAAGGACATAGAGCGGAAAGAAAATTCCTGTTTCTCCAGTGTAAAGGGAATTACTGCAATTGACTATCGCAATGTGCTAGAATGGCTCTATCATCTGGAAATTAGGAAGGATGGTTGCAGGTGGCTGAAGCTAAATTTCAGATCAAAGAGAATATCAGCCCCCGGGTGGTGATTAAGGGCGGGGGAGATCTTGCCAGCGGGGTGGCCTATCGGCTTCACCGGACCGG
Source organism: Halanaerobiaceae bacterium (assembly GCA_003554685.1). Taxonomy (GTDB): domain Bacteria; phylum Bacillota; class Halanaerobiia; order Halanaerobiales; family Halarsenatibacteraceae; genus T1SED10-84. The sequence goes on along the minus strand of PWHA01000040.1, from coordinate 3,285 downwards.
CTGGCAGATTTTAATCGTGGAAAAGGATCAGCCTCTGGCTGTGAGAAGAACTGTTTCCTATGCTACTGCAATTTATCAGGATGAAATCAAAATAGAGGGCCTGACAGCCCACCGGATTGAAAATATTAAAGAATGCCTTAAAGTCCAGGATCAGGGTGAAATTGCTGTAGTCCCGCTCTCCCGGGCTGCCGGGGTGCTATCCTCATATCGCCATCAGATTCTGGTTGATGGCAGAATGCTGAAGGATTCAGCGGGAACCGACAGGGAGGATGCCGGGCTGGTGATTGGCCTGGGTCCGGGTTTTAAAGCGGGAGAGAACTGTCATGCTGCGGTGGAAACCTGCCGGGGGCATTTTCTGGGACGGACCATCTACCAGGGTTCTACTGCACCCGATACCGGCGAACCGGGTGAAGTGCTGGGATTCAGTCAGGAAAGGGTGTATCATGCTCCCCGAAGAGGTGTTTTTCGGACCGAGCGCCGGATAGGAGAAAGGGTTCAACCTGGAGATATTATCGGCTATCTGGAGGAGCAGCCTGTTAAGGCTAGGATTGCCGGGATTATCAGGGGTTTGCTTCCCGGCGGTCTTAAGGTTAGCAGGGGAACCAAACTGGGAGATATTGATCCCCGCAATAATCCCGAACACTGCCGCCATATTTCTGACAAATCCCTTTCTGTTGCTGGCGGGGTTCTGGAGGCTGTCTTCAGCTGGCTGACAAAAAATCGAAGTTTTGCCTGAAGGAGGCAACAAATAGATGAATCTTAAGTTTTTTTCCGTTATAGAAGAGCATCTGGCTGCCGGCAAATCCGGGGTGCTCCTGACGGTGATAGCCGTTGATTTTCCAGAGGAAACAGCAGACCTGCAGCCCGGTGATAAAGTTATAATATCCCGGGATGAGATTAGGGCCAGCCGGAAGCTGAAGCGGAAAGTTAAGGAGTTTTTAAAAAATAAGATTGGAGATATTGATGAGTTTTTTTCTCCCTGCCTGGAAAGCTATCGGCTTCCCTCCGGGGACCAGCTGGAGGTTTTTCTGGAGCCCCTGGAGCTGAAACCCCGGCTCCTTATCTTTGGGGCCGGCCATGTTGCCAGGGAACTGGCCCGAATGGCTGTCCTGGTTGATTTTCGGGTTGAAGTTATTGATGACAGAAAGGAATTTGCCTGCCGGGAAAACTTTCCCGGGGCTGAAGAGATCCACTGTCAGCCCTTTGCCGGATTTCTCAGGGATTATCAGGCCCGTTCCGGTGATTATCTGGTAATCGTAACCCGGGGTCATCAGTATGATTATGAGGTTTTAAAGTCAGTAGTTAGAGAAGACTGGAGCTATCTGGGAATGATAGGCAGCCGGCGAAAGGTTGACCTGATTTTTTCTGAACTTGAGCAGAAAATTGATATCTCCCGGGAAAGAATTGCTAAAATTGATGCCCCCATTGGAATAGAAATTGGCAGTGAAACCCCGGCTGAAATTGCGGTATCAATTATTGCCAACTTGATTAAGACAAGGAGGCTCACTCATGGATAGTGAAATCCTCAGCAAAATCCAGGAAACAGCCCGGGAGAGAACTCCTGTAGTGCTGGCAACTATTATCAGATCCTCCGGTTCGGCTCCCCGCAGTGCCGGAGCCAGAATGCTGATCTGGCAGGATGGCTCGATTAATGGAACGATCGGGGGAGGCTCTCTGGAAGGTGAGATTATAGCTAAAGCCGTGGAACTGCTGGAGAATAAAAATGATAAACCCGGCAGATATCACTTTGACTTAAGCAGCCAGGATGTTGCTTCTGCCGGAGGAGTCTGCGGGGGACAGGTCGAGGTTTTTCTGGAGCCCCTGTTTGTTAGAGAGGTGAGCTAAATAGAATGAAGAAAATACCTGTGGAAGAAGCTGTGGGTCATGTGTTGGCTCATGATATTACCGAAATAAAACCCGGCCGGTTTAAAGGCCCGGCTTTTAAAAAGGGTGATGTTATTAAAGAAGAGGATATTCCCCGGTTGAAAGATCTGGGCAAGAACAGCATTTATATCTGGGAAAAAAAACCGGGATATCTGCATGAAAATGAGGCAGCTGCCCGGCTGGCCGACCTGGCCCAGGGGCGGGGAATAGAAAGATCCGAACCTGTTGAAGGTAAAATCAATCTTAGGGCTGGGAGGTCAGGGCTTTTAAAGGTTGATCGGGAGAGGCTGGCCAGACTCAATCAGATTGAAAAAGTTATGATGGCCACCCGCCATAATAATACTCCGGTTAGGGAGGGCGAGCAGGTTGTCGGCACCAGGGTTATTCCTTTGATAATTAAGGAGGATGAAATCAGGGCGGTGGAAGAGGAGGTCGGCAGCGAACCTCTCCTGAAAATCAAAGCTTTTCAGGAGAAAAGGACAGCAGTTATAACTACCGGTTCAGAGGTCTTTGCCGGTAGAATAGGAGACAAATTCACTCCGATTGTCAGGGAAAAACTGACCGGCCATGGATTACAGGTAATCAAGACCGAACTGGCACCTGATGACAGAGAAGATATAGCCAGGAGAATTCTGACTGCCATTGAGGGAGGAGCTGAAATGGTGGTCTGCACCGGTGGCATGTCAGTTGATCCCGATGATCTGACACCCGCTGCCATTGCAGAAATTTCCACCGAGGTTATCACCTACGGGGCCCCGGTACTTCCAGGTGCCATGTTTATGCTGGCCTACCGGAAGGATATCCCGCTAATCGGGTTGCCTGGCTGTGCCATGTTTTCCCGGACCACGGTCTTTGATCTGATCCTGCCGAGGCTGGCAGCAGGAGAAAATATTACAGCCGGGGAGATCGCCGAACTGGGTCACGGAGGACTCTGCCTGGGTTGTGAGATCTGCCGTTATCCGGAATGTGGTTTTGGCAAGGGATGGTAAATATTTTTCCTGCGGGTGTTTTCTAAGTCCGACTGGTTCCAGCAAACTCTCCAACCAGTTTTTCCCCCAGTTCCCGGACCTCGGCCAGCAGTTCGCTTTCTTTTTCCAGAACCAGGTTATCGGTGTTGGGTATTAGTTTTTGAGCTAGAAGCCTGGTATTTACGGTCTTGAAAAACATCCTGCCCACGGTTTTCAGGGCTGTAAACTGATCCTGATATTCCGGAGCTCCGGCACAGCCCAGCAGCAGACCCCGTCTCTTTTTATTTCGGTCAATGATTGGCCTTTCCAGGCGGAATTTGCTGGCCCAGATTGGCTGACAGCGGTCGATCATTTTTTTCAGGGTTGAGGGCATACCGTTAAAAAAAATAGGGCTGGCGACTATAATTATCTCGGATCTATCAAAGGTTTTTAT
>PWHA01000183.1 GCA_003554685.1 Halanaerobiaceae bacterium | reverse complement strand
TCACTAAATGAACGATGTCTTGACATCTATTGGCCATTAGGATTGTTACCGGCAAATACACCTTAAAGTGTGAACGATGTCTTGATATTTAACAGCCATTCATTAAGTATACTAATCACCATATACCATTCATTTTTATTTAAAAATTAGTTCATCAAATTTTTTCATCAAATTAGTTCATCAATTTTAATTCACGTTACAAATTTAATTCATGTTACAAATTTCTGGGTTATGGATGCTTATCTGCTCAGTTCATAAAGGGCAGATTGAAGCCCGCGCCCTTTCTTTTACCCTTTTTGGAGTTCATCTGCTTCATGAGTTTGCGTGTCTGCTTAAACTGCTTTAAAAGCCGGTTGACCTCCTGCACGCTGGTGCCGCTGCCATTAGCAATTCTCCTGCGGCGGCTGCCGTTAATTACATCGGGATTGCGGCGCTCTTCTCTGGTCATGGATTTAATGATGGCTTCGATATAATCCAGCTGTTTATCATCCATCTGCATATTCTTAAGCTGTTTGGCCCCGCTCAAACCGGGTATCATGCCCATTATCTCATCGATGGGTCCCATGTTGCGGACTTGATCCAGCTGATCCAGAAAATCCTCCAGGGTAAATTTATCCTTACGGAGTTTTTCCTCCAGCTTTTTGGCCTTTTCGGCATCGATTGTTTCCTCGGCTTTCTCGATCAGGCTTAAAACATCGCCCATCCCGAGAATCCGGGAAGCCATCCGGTCTGGATGGAAGGGCTCCAGGGCATCGAGTTTCTCGCCAACCCCGGCAAACTTAATCGGCTTACCGGTAACTTTCTTGATCGACAGGGCCGCACCACCTCTGGCATCGCCATCGAGTTTGGTCATCAGCATGCCGTCGATTCCAAGCTTTTCATCAAAGTTTTCAGCAACATTAACGGCATCCTGACCGGTCATGGCATCAACAACCAGCAGGGTCTCATCGGGCTTCACTTCTCCCTTGATCCGGCTGAGCTCATCCATCAGCTCTTCATCAATGTGCAGCCGGCCGGCGGTATCAATAATAATAATATCATTTCCATTTTTCTCGGCAGAAGAAACGGCGCCCTTAACGATATCAATCGGGTCATTATCGCTGCCCATCTGAAAAACATCAACTTCCAGCCTGCCTGCCAGAATCTCCAGCTGCTGAATCGCTGCCGGCCGATAGACATCGGCGGCTACCAGCATGGGATTCTTGCCCTTATTCTTGAAATGACGGGCCAGTTTCCCGGCCGAAGTCGTTTTACCGGAACCCTGCAGACCAACCAGCATAATCACATTGGGGGAACTGTCAGAGAGCTCCAGACCCTGATGCTCGCCGCCCATCAGATCGGTGAGCTCTTCATTAACAATCTTAATGACCTGCTGGCCCGGGGTCAGACTTTCCATGACCTCCTTGCCAACAGCCCGCTCTTCAATCCGGCTGACAAAATTCTTTACTACCCTATAATTGACATCGGCTTCCAGCAGAGACATCTTGACTTCCCGCAAAGCCGCTTTGACATCATCTTCGGAAAGCTTGCCCTTGCCCTTGAGTTTTTTAAAGGTATCCTGAAGTTTTTCGGCCAATCCTTCAAAAACCATGGTTTAACCTCCTATAAACAGGCAGAAATTTTCTCCACTGCCTGCAGTAATTCCTGACGGTCTGCCTCGGTCAGGGTTCTGTCATCCTGGAGACGGCTGCGCAGAATATCAGCCTGCTCCTGCAGACCGCGATAGCTGGCCATAATGCCAAGCTTATCCTCATACTGCTGCAGCTGCTTTTCAGCCCGCTGCAGGTGATCATGGACTCCCTGACGGCTGATATCGAGGTTATCAGCTATCTCGCTCAGCGAAAGATCATGATAAAAATAATACTTCATGATCTCCTGCTGTCTCGAGGTCAGTAAAGAGCCGTAAAAATCAAATAGTTTGCTGATGGTGATCGTCTTTTCTAACAAAAAAATCACCCTGTGGTGTTAAGTGTTTTACCTTTACAGGGGACATTATAACTGATATTCGGCTGGCTGTCAAGACTAAAATCAGGCTTATTTACTGGAAAAAAGGGCCTCGACAAATTTTTCCGGGTTAAAATCCTGAAGATCGGCCGCTCTTTCGCCGACACCGATCAAACGGATGGGCAGCCCCAGCTCTTTTTTAATGGCCAGCACAATTCCGCCCCGGGCTGTGCCATCAAGCTTGGTCAGGGTAATGCCATCTACGGTAACTGCTTCATTGAAAATTTTGGCCTGATTCAGGGCATTCTGTCCGGTGGTGGCATCGACAACCAGCATAACCTCCACCGCTTCTTCCCCGGCCTCCCGGCCGATAACCCGGCGGACTTTTTTCAGCTCCTCCATCAGATTTTTCTGGGTGTGGAGCCTTCCGGCGGTATCCACGATAAGCAGATCGGCTTCCCGGGATCTGGCTGCCTGAACGGCATCATAGGCAACTGCTGCGGCATCGGCACCCTCACTCTGGGAAATGACATCGGTATTGAGCCTGCGGCCCCATTCCTTGATCTGATCAATTGCTCCGGCCCGAAAGGTATCTCCGGCTGCCAGCAGCACCTTTTTACCCTGTTTCTGATAGCGGTGAGCCAGCTTGGCAATGGTGGTGGTCTTGCCGGCACCGTTTACTCCAACTATCATGAGGACCTTAAGATCATCCCAGGACTTGAGAACCTGGTCGTTTTCTCCCAGAATGTTTCTGATTTTCTCCTGGAAAACCTGGTAAAGCTCTCCCGGTTCGGTAATTTCCTGCTCCTCTACCTCCTGTTTAAGGTCGGAAATCAGATCCATGGTGGCCTTCACTCCCACATCGGCCTGGATCAGGGTTTCCTCCAGTTCTTCATAAAAATCATCATCAATTTTGCTCCGGCTAAAAACCGAACTGATCTTATCGACAAAGCCCTGACGGGATCTGGCCAGCCCTTCCTTGAGACGCTGGAAAAAGCCCTTATCTACATCTTCCTCATCCTGAAGAATTCTCTCGGCTTCGTCCTGGTCAGTTTCTTCCTGGTAAGTTTCTTCCTGTCTGGCTTTATCCTGTTCGGGTTCATAGTTTTGAGATTCGTCTTTTTTTACTTCCTCTTTTTTGGTTTTTGCTGCCTCATTTTTAGCTTTTTCTTCCCGGGCCGAAGGTTTTTTATCTCCCGTTTCTTTATCTTTCACTTCTTTTTCCATATCATCCGACTCTTCTTTTTCCTTATCATCAGGCGATTCTCTTTCCTTATCTTCTGACTGACTAACTTCCGCTTTCCGCTCACTTGATTTTCTATCTTCATCTTCTAATTCTTTATCCTCTAATTCCTGATTTTTGTCCTGAGCTTCATCCTGGACTTTTTCCTGATCTTTCTCCTGATCTTTATCTTTCTCTTTATCTTTATCGCGTTTGAAAAAATCAAATATCGGCATACTCAACCTCCTTTATCTCCAGCTGACTGCAGATATCTGTAAACTCCTGGGCTATCTTATAACGGCGCTTGCGCAGCTGCACCTCTTCTTCGGGATTATCAACCTCAAAAAATTTCTGCTCCAGTTCCTCGTTTTCCTCAGCCAGCTCAAACAATTTATCAGCTGGCTCAATAGCCATGGCGCCCTTGATTTCACCCTTTTCATTATGACCCACGGCAACAATGGGTCGGCCCCACATGCCGGGACCGGCCATGGCATCGCTCATATGCATAACTCCCGAACCACCGGGATGAGTATGAACAATAGCTGTATTCTGAGGAATCAGCTCGGTATAGGCTTCTCTCAGAGAGCGGTTGTTAATTTGCCTGTAGCTGGAAGCCATAAGTCTTGAGGGGATATAGCCCATTCCTCCCACAATTATCTCGCTGCAGCGGGTAATGTGGCCATCTTCATCTATTTCACCGAAGGACGCCACCTCCCGTCCGGGCTCAACACTGAGGGATTTATCAACCAGCTCCCGGGCAAAACTTTTTTCCAGAGAATTTAATTTTTGCCGGGGAATCAGCCAGCTCTGCTGACGGCGCTGCAGTTTCTGTATCTCTGATTTTTCAGTCTCAACCACCGGCAGCTTTTCCGAAATGTCGAGAAACTTGAGACGAAGGCGGGCTATTTTTTTAAGTGCTTCCTTTTCTTCTTCCATGGTTTTAGCAGCCAGCGAGTCCAGCTGGGCCTTTTCGGAGCGGGTTGCCAGTTCAAAATGCCGCTGCTCGGGATATAAAATGCCGATGCCGGCCACCTGCTGGTGCTTGACACCAATTTTCACCACCGGCAGATTAAAGACATTGATAGCTCTGGTGTTGACCACAATCCCGGTCTGACCGGGGTCGGTTGCCAGATAAACTGCATTGTCCGGCAGAGAATTGATCATTTCCAGCAGTGAAACATGGCTGTGATGAGAAATATCCTCCAGCAGCTGCCGAAAGGGCAGTCCTGAGACTCCTCCATCGGTCAGATGATTATAACTGGATATGACTCCTTCACTGTCAACATAGCCTATGGCTCCCACCGGCCGGCCCTGACTGAGCAGGTTGCCACGGGAAACCAGCTTTTCCACTACCTGGGTACTGATACCCTGAATCCGTTCTTCCTGCAAAATTTTTCCTCCCTGATTGACTGGTATTAATATTTGTAGTCATTTCCTGATACAATGTTATAATTTATTGGCCGTAACAGCAAGTATTTTTCTGATATTTTTCAAGAAAAATTTATCAACCGGTAATTTTCAGGCCAACCGGCAATCTTTCTGAAAGTTTTATTAGTTGATAATCACCAGGTCACCCGGTAACCTTTCAAAAATTTATTGTCTGGTGGCAATCCAGGTCAGCCGGTAATCTCTTAGAATTTTTATCAGCTGGCAATTTTTAAATCAGCCGGGAATATTTAAAAATTTTTATCAGCTGCAATATCTAAATCAGCCGGGAATATCTTAAAACTTTTTATCAATTAGAAATCTCAAAGAAAGTTGTTATCATTTAGCAATCTCCTCGGCCATCTTTTTCTGCTCCTCCTCCAGCTGGAGAGAAATCAGCTTGGAGATGCCGTTTTCGGCCATGGTAACACCGTAGATGGTATCGGCAACGGCCATCATCTGCTTGCGGTGGGTGACCAGAATAAACTGGCTCTGTTTAAGGTAATTGCGAATAAAATCAGAAAACATATGGAGATTGGCCTCATCCAGAGTAGAATCTATCTCATCCAGCACATAAAAAGGGCTGGGCTTGACATTCAAAAAGGCAAATATCAAAGCAATGGCGGTCAACGCTTTCTCGCCACCTGACATCAGAGTCAGCCTGGATAGGTTTTTCCCGGGAGGACGGGCGGAAATCTCCACGCCGGTGGCAAGCAGATCCTCCTCATCGGTCAATTTAAGATGGGCTTCTCCTCCGGAGAAAAGCCGCTGGAAAATGCGGTTAAATTCCTCATTAACCTGGAGGAAGGTCTCATGAAAGAGCCGGCCCATCTTCTCCTCGATTTCAGCTATAACTCCCTGAATCGACTCCCGGGCCTGATTGAGATCCTCCCTTTCCTGAAAGAGAAAATCATGGCGCTCCTTAAGCTTCTCATATTCCCGGATTGCTCCCAGATTAACCTCTCCCATGCTGCGGATCTTTTCCTCAAGCCGGCTGATTTCCTCGGCAGGATCTTCCTCAGATTCTGAGGCGGAAAACTCCTCCCGGGCTTCTGCCGGTGAGAGGTCATACTTATCCTGGAGACGTCCGGTGATCCGATCTTTTCTGGCCTGAAGTTTGCCCTCCCTTAGCTGCAGGGAATGCTCCTCCTCCTGAAGTTCATTCTCAATCTCCTCCAGACTCTCAAGTCTATTAGCAGCTTCTGCAACAGATTTCTTAAGATCTTCGGCCTCGCTGCTGACCGAAGACTGCTTTTTCTTAACCTCTTCCAGTTCAAGAGCTGTTGTCCGCCGCCTCTCTTTAAGCTGGCTGCGGCGTTCTTTGAGATCTTCCCGGCGCTGTTGGCAGCTTTGTCTTTCCTGCTGCAGAGAGCCTTCCCTTTCCTCAAGCTCCTGTTTGCGCTGTTGGCGGTCTTCAATTTCCCGTTCCAACGAAGTCTGCTGCTCCTCCAGCCGGGCCAGTTTAACCTCTTCCTCCTGCAGGGCAGTCAAAATATGGCTGGCTCTATTATCAAGCTTCTCAATTAAACTGTCAATTCTCTCGGCTTTAATTTCCTGCTCCCGGGATAATTCCTGAAAATACTCCAGCCTTTCCCGGTAGTGATCCTCTCTTGCTGAAACTTCTTTTTCAGCAGCAAGCACGTTCTGATATTCCTGCCTGATTTCTGAGAGCTTCTTCTGGCGGCCATTCAGTTCCTCCCGGCGGCTCTCAAGCGAAGCTTCAATACTGTTAATCTCCTGAAGATGTTTCTGTTTTCCCTCCAGCTTTTCTTCCAGCCTGGCAGTCAGCTTCGAGCGGCGGTTCTGTATATCCTCAAGTTCAGATTTCTTCTCCTGCAGCTGGCGTCGGCTTTTCTTTCCGGCCCGGGCCAGGTCCTTAATTTTCCGGGAACGGGCCAGGAGAGCTAAAGTTTTACTGCGCTGGCTTCCTCCGGTCATGGCTCCCCCGGGATTGATAATATCCCCCTCCAGGGTAACCACTTTAAATTTCTTGCCGGTTCTGCGGGCCAGTTCGGTGGCTGCAGCCAGGTGCCCTGCTACCAGAACCCTTCCCAGCAGATAATCTCCAATCGTCCCAAGCTTCTCCGGCAGACTGATCAGCTCGGTTCCTGTACCAATAAAACCGCTGTGGCTGCTGAGATCATAGCGGTCGGGATTCATCGAACGGCCTTCAATCATATCCAGCGGGAGAAAGGTTGCCCGGCCGGCTCTCTTATCCTTGAGGTATTTTATAGCCTGCTGAGCATCCCGGTCACTTTCAACCACCAAATTCTGAAGCCGGCTGCCCAGGGCAGCAGCAATCGCCTCCTCGTACTTTTCCGGCACCTCAAGCAACTCGGCCACCGGTCCAATGATACCGGTGAGCTCGCTGCAGTTAAGTACAGATCTGACTCCCTGATAATAGCCCTCTCCCTCTTCCTGCATCTTCTTCTGGGCCTGCCAGCGGGAGCGATAGCGGGAGTAGGCCTGCTGCAGGCGGTCTATTTTTTCCCGGGCCTGCTGCTCTCCCTGCTGCAGATTTTCCTCTTTATCTTTGAGGCCGTCAATTTCCTGCTGAATCTCTTCCAGCCGGGAATTCTCCCTGTTAAGCTCATCTTCAAGCTCTGACTGCCGACTCTGTATCTTCTCAATTACTCTCTCAATTTCCTGGATCTCTTTCTCCAGCCGGGACTTATCTCTCTCAAAGGATTCCTTTCTTTCCTTCAGGGTTAAAAGATTATTCTCGATATCATTGATACGGGCTGCTGCTTCTTCCCGGCTGCAGCTGCCCCGGCGCTCCCGGAGGACCACCCTTTCCCGGTGGAGGTTTTCCAGAGCCTGGAGTATCTCCTCCAGCAGAAAATTCTGCTCCTCAATCCTGAGATTAATCTGCTGTTCCCGGGAATAAACCTGCTGAAGCTCCTGAAAAAGCTTGCTTTGACTGTTTTTCAGCTGCTCAATTTCCTGTTCAATTCTTTCCTCTTCCTGATCCAGATTGTTTTCTCTTTCTGCCAGAATTTCTAAATTGTTTTTTATTTCCTGCTGTCTGGTCTTTAAGGAGTAGGTGCGTTCCTCGAGATCCTTTTCCTGCTGCTCTTTTTCAGCAAACTGCTCCTTAAGTTCATTCCGCTGCCGGTGGGCTTCCTCCAGATCCTGGCTCAGTTTTTCTTTTCTTTCAGCCAGCTTATTTTCCTGTTCTTTTAAAGTCTGCTGTTCATCCTCAATTTTTTCCAGCCGGGAGCAAAGATAGGAGCCCTCCAGCTCCTTGAGCCTATCATAGAGCTTTTTATATTTGCGGGCCTCCTCGGCCTCGGACTCTAAGGGATCCAGACGATTTTTTATCTCGAGGATCAGATCGTTAACCCGCTCCAGATCCCGGGAAGTCCGCTCCAGCTTGCGTTCGGCCTCTTCCTTGCGGCTGCGGTAGCGGGTGATGCCGGCTGCCTCTTCAAAGAGTTCTCTCAGTTTCTCCGGCCGGCTCTTAATGATGGCCTCGACCCGGTTCTGGCCAACAATGGAGTAGGTTTCCCGGTTAAGTCCGGTATCATAGAGCACCTCCTCAATATCCTTGAGTCGGCAGGCCTCTCCATTGAGATAGTAACTGCCCTGGCCGCTGCGGTCCACCTCCCGGGTAATGCTGACCTCATCTTCCTCCAGCGGCAGGATATCTTCGGAATTATCCAGCTGCAGGGAAACCCTGGCCTTCTGCATGGGCCTGCTGGAGTCGCTGCCGGAAAAGATGACATCGGCCATCCGGCCGCCCCGCAGTACGGTGGGGCTCTGCTCGCCCATTACCCAGCGAACGGCATCAACGATGTTGCTCTTGCCGCTGCCGTTAGGCCCGACAATGGCTGTCAGTGGGCTGGTAAAATCCAGCGTTACCGGCCTGGCAAAGGATTTGAACCCGTGCATTTTAATTTTTTTCAAAAACATAAAAAACACCCTGCCTTCTAAAACTATCTGCCCTTTTCTGGCTGATTTTTATCTGCCTTATTGCTTTATCTGCCTTATTGCTTTATCTGCCCTAACTGCCTGATATTTGCTGGTCTGATTCTTACCTGCTATTTCCTGTCAGTCCCACTTTTGCTTTACGTACAAAACAAGTAAGTGTAATGTGTCTGAAAATTTCATTTTTCGAAAGGAATATAGAGATTTTGCTAAGACCATATTCTTTAACATCTACCAACGATTTACGAGAAGATCCGATAAAAATACCTTTTTTGTTTAATCTAAGTTTAATCTAAGTTTAATCTAATCCTGTTCCTGCTTATTCTGTTGCTGACTCTGTTTCCTTATCTCCTGTTTTGCCTGCTGTTTTGCTTGCTTTTTTGTTTGATCCTTTAAGTCCTGTAAAGCTCTTTGCTCCTCCGGTGTCAGCTCCCGGACCTCCCCCTCTGGAAGATTCTGCAGCTGCAGGGGACCTATCTTAATCCTCTTGAGATCTATCCCCTCGTAACCCGTCATGCTGCACATCCGCCGCACCTGGCGGTTACGCCCCTCATGAAGGGTGAGGAGAAAGCTGGTTTGATTCTCGCCAAACTCAACCCGGCTAAGCCTGGCCGGAGCTGTGGGACCGTCTTCCAGTTCCAGCCCGGTTTCCAGCCTGTTAAGGGCTTCGCTGCTGAGATAGCCCCGGATGGTAACCCGGTAGGTTTTTGAGATTTCATAGGAAGGATGGGTCAGAATATTTGCCAGCTCACCATCATTGGTCAGCAAAATTAAACCGCGGGAATCATAGTCCAGTCTGCCCACGGGATAGAGCCGCTGGGGGATATGCCTGACATAGTCGACCACGGTTTTCCGGCCTTCAGGATCACGGGCCGTGGAGACCACCCCCACCGGTTTATTCAATTTGAAATAACGGAATTTTTCCCGGGATAGCTCCTCTCCATCAACCCTGACAGTATCTTGAGCGGGATCAATCTTATAGCCCATTTCGGTAATAACCTTGCCATTAACCTCAACCCGGCCTTCAGCAATTATCTCTTCCGAGCTGCGCCGGGAAGCAATCCCGGCCCGGGCCATGTACTTCTGCAGCCTAACCTTCTTCATTATTTTCTCTGGCTCCTCCTGCTTCTCGAGAACTGTCGTCTTCGCCTACTGAAGAATTCTCAACTGCTGCCCCGGCCTCCCCTGAGGCAGTTTCCTGGCTGGCAGGTAATTCTCCCTCCTGCTTGAGCCGGTTTCTGATCTCTTCTCTATCCGGCAGATGGGAAAGATTCTGCAGGTCAAAATGATATAAAAACTCTTCGGTAGTGCCGTACTCTATGGGATTGCCGGGCTGTTCCCGCCGGCCCAGTTCGGTTACCAGATTATGGCGGGAGAGGGTTCTCAACGTCTGCTCGGCACTGACACCCCGGATTTCTTCTATCTCGGTCCGGGTCACAGGCTGATGATAGGCCACAATTGCCAGGGTTTCCAGGCTGGCTTCAGTCAGCTTAACCCGCTTCGGGGCTGCTAGC
>PWHA01000014.1 GCA_003554685.1 Halanaerobiaceae bacterium | reverse complement strand
TCATCACTCTGCCTTTGAATACCAGGGAGCCTATAATCAGATATTCTCTGACGTTTTTGTTTCCAGCGAGAGAAAGTTCAGTGAGTTTGAATTTAAGGGCTATAATTTCAGGTGGATTAAGGCCAAGTTTTGGAAGGGAACTGAGACCTCAGAGCAAAATAGTAATGTAAGGGTTACTGATAGGGAAAGGACTGTGCTGGACAGCATTGATGATTTAAATAAGTATATTTCTCTGGAAGAGCTTTCTGAGTGCTTGAACCTGCTCCCCTATCTCAATCCAGAAAAATTACAGGAATATTTGTCCTGTTATGGGAAAAAAACAATGTATCAAAAAACGGGTTTAATCCTTGAAAAATTCCAGGAGGAATTAAAGCTGTCACAGGAGTTTTTTAAACACTGTCAGGCTCAGATTGGAAAAAATAAGGCCTATCTTTTTCCCGGCGAAAATTTTAAATCGCAATATTATGAAGCCAGCTGGAGATTAATAGTACCTGAGAAATACAGGACCCTCGGCAAAGACAGAAGCTCAATATAATTGAGCGCCCTGAGCACTGCATAACCCGGAATGGCTCACGAATTGGTATTTAGGCGTGTCGCTGCAGTGTTAATTAATAATTACCAATTCCAGCAATTCCATTTTCACATCCGGATGCTGTTTCCGCAGTTTTCGCAGTAATAAAATTAATGAAAAGAACCTGGCGCAGGCAGATGGCCGCACCCGGATGCAGCACCACGATTCCGGCATTAGTTTAGATTTTACAATTTTAGCGAACCAGCCAACCACACCCCAATACAATAAAAAACAAAGCTCCACCCTGATCCGGGATAAAATTCTCCAGCCTGCCAGCAAAACAATATTTGCAACTTGTTCTTAAATTAGCTATAATAAATATGTAAGAAGTATTACAGTATTACCTTAAGAGGAGGTAAAGCATAATGAGTTCCGCAGCAGAAACTAGAAGTGTTACGAGCAAGGGTCAGGTTACCATACCCAAGAAGTTCCGGAGAAGACTGAATATTAAGCCCAGCGATAAGGTCAAATTTGAACTGAAAGAAATCAAGGGAGAGCTTTGTTTGACGCTAAGCAAGACATCAGCATTTTCTTATCTGCTGGAAGAGCTGCAGGAGGAAGCCGAAAAAAAGGATTTAAGCAAAGAAGAGGTCGAGCAGCTGATTGAGGAAGCTCGGGAGAAACTGGTTAAGGATTTATATCCCGATGTATAGGTGGTTGCTGGATACTAATATTATCATTTCCGGTTTGTTCTGGTCAGGAAAAGAAAGTGAGCTGCTGGAATTAGCATTAGCAGAGGAGTACAAAGCAATCATATCTGAATTTGTCCTTCGGGAAACTAAAGCCGTAATAGCAGCTAAATTTTCCGAAATGGCGGATAAGGCAGAAACAGTTTTAAATCTGCTGGTTGAATCAGCAGAAAAATATCCTTTGCTCTCTGCCCAGGAAGTTAACCAGTTTATAAATAGCCGGGATCTGGAAATTGACCTAAATAAAGGCGATCTGATAATTTTAGCTACCGCTTTCAATGCTAAAGCTGAGGCCATAGTTACAGGGGATAAAGATTTTCATAAACCTGAAATAAATGAATTAATACAAATTATCGAAACCGCTCAAGCTTTGCAGAAGTTAAAGTCTTAACCAACTCAAAAGCTCCCGGTCTTTTCATCCTGTAAGCAAAGATTTTCTGACAGGGCATCACACCTCTTTCTTTAAAGTTTGAACTAAACAAAAAATTCCCCAGGGAGATTAAATTCTAATTTATAAGAAAAATCTTCACAAATAGCTTAGAAACCCTGTTATAAAACTGCCGAATAATTAGTGTTTTGCCCTTGCCTCTGCAGGCAGGGGCATTTTTCTTTTGTTGGTGTTATTTTAGATAGGATCAGAAAAAAGGCAGGGCAGCAAATCCTGTCTATTTTGTTATTTTTCGCTATATGATTTTTTCGCTATATGCTTTGAAAATAAAAAGCCGGTTTTGGGCTGGCGCCCCGGGCAACTGCCTCAAAATACAGTTATATGAGGCCTTTCTTTTTTAAGTCTCGTATTTTTCTGCTTGCTTTAAAGTAAAAATTTTCTCTCGGCCCAATTACCAGCAAAAGACAAACTATATTCTCTTCAATCAAGTCAAATATTGCTCTATAAAAGCCTGAACCCTTTAAGTTAAAGCTATAACAATAAAGCGACGGCAAATCATGGCCAGATAAAGCAGAGGATTTTTCTTTTGGGTTTTCTTCTAACTCCCTTAGTTTTTCGACAGCCTCATCTCTTTTATGCTTTAGGTTATCCAGATCGTCCTCAGCGGTTTTGAGTAACTCCACTGAATAACTATCCATTCAATTTTATCCCTTTCTCAGCAGCGTAATCACGCAGGTTCTTCGTTCTGCCTTTTTTATATTCTTCACGAGCGTATTCCCTAAGCATAACGATTGGATCTTTAACGGCTTCAGTTAGCTTAATCTGGCCATGGTCAATATCTACAAAAAACACATCACCTTCTTCAACTTTAGCACTTTCTCTTATTTCTTTAGGAAGGGTAATTCTCCCCTTAGAATCAACCTTTACAGTTATTTTGTTCGGCATTAATCATCACCACCCTATTTTTTTGTAGGATAATCCCACCTGTGGGTTTATTATACCTGTTATAACGCACAGGTGTCAAGCAGCCTATACAGCTATTCGCTGGTTTTTTTAAGCAAATAAATGTAAACCAGCAAAATATATTAGCACAAATCACTTAATTTTAAGCAAGATATATTTGCCTGAAATAGTCCAGTTAGCCCCCCATACCTTCCATATTTCTGTCTCTGGCAAATAAGAAATGCACACTCTGGCAGCTAAAAAGTACATACTCTTAAAAAATCACTGGCACAGGTATGTCTCAGATTATGGGGGCTGATATCTTTAGCCCCTTTACCTTCCACCGCTTTAATCTTACCCGACATGAGATCAATATTTCTCCATTTAAGCTCAATAACCTCAGAAATCCTAAGCACTTTATCCAGCATTAATTTTATCATAACCTTATTTCTTTCCCCGGTAGGATATCTGGGATTGGGCTGTTCTAGCAGGGCTTTTTGTTCCTCTTTAAGCTGCAGCCGTGCTCTAAAGCATTGGCCAGCATCTCTCGGGCAGCCATTTCCACTCTGAACTTAAGCTCATTATCATCCTGGAGTAATGGCCTGAACTCTTCAACAATTTAAGCCATCGCTTCTGAAAGCCCTTCTTTACTGCAGTTCATGCTAATATAAATTTCTTCGGAGCATCTTTCTATCAAAACAACCCCCCCCGATTCAGGGCAAAGATTTTACGCCTGACTTTTAATTAATCCTGCATCATTTTCACAAATTGTTTAGCCAGTTCTGGGTCAAACTGACTCCCCGCACAATCTTCTATCTCCTCCAATGCTTCCTCTTTGCTCATTAGCTCTCGATAAGGTCTACCCGTAGTCATCACATCATAGGCATCCACTATGGCAATAATACGCGATAAAAGGGGTATTTCTTTTCCCTCTAAGCCTTTAGGGTATCCTGTCCCATCCCATTTTTCGTGGTGGTGTAATACCTCTTTAGCTATGTGAGCAAAATCATCCGCAGCTTTTATTATTTTATGTCCCCTTTCAGGGTGTTCTTTAAATATTTGCCACTCTTTATCTGATAGTTTCTCTGGTTTTGTCAATATATCTTCTGAAATTGTTATTTTGCCTATATCATGAAGGGTTGCCAGCAGAGATAGCCTCTTTAATTGCTCGGCAGACATACCCACCTCATCTCCAATCCTGTGGGCCAATTCAGTCATTCTCATGGCATGCTCTTTCGTTTCTGCACTCTTTGCAGCCAGTGTATTTAGCATATTCATTACCAGTCTGTTTTCAGCGCTATTTGTTTGGGTGAGTTTATCTTTGTACATCCTTTTATCTGCTCTCTTTAAAACATCTTCAAATCTTTCTTCTATATTTCTCTTAGCAGCTATTCCTATTCCTAAAGTAATGGGAATATCTCCAAATTCTGCGCCTTCACAGGCCTTTTTAATTCGTCTGCCTATTTCCTCGGCTTTCTCTGCTTCTGTTTGCGGCAATAAAATGACGAACTCATCTCCCGCCCATCGGGAGACTATATCCTCATCTCTTGTATTTTCACGCAATATATCTGCTACTTTTATCAATAACTCATCACCTTTTTCGTGCCCGTAAGTATCATTAACAATCTTCATGCCGTTTACATCAACCATGATTAAACTGATAGGAAGCTGCCTTTCTGTATCCAGTCGCTGCATCTCCTCTTCCAGATAGGAACGATTATAAAGGTCTGTTAAACTATCATGAAAGGTCTTATACTTTAATTCTTTCTGAGAATAAATTCTTTCTAGAGCTGCTATCGTGTGAGAGAGCAAAATTTCTGCTAATTCCAAATCTTCCTCCGAGAAACCTTCTCTGGATGTGGTAGCAGCCTGAAAAACCCCATATTCTCCCACAGGTACACTTATTGCTGATTTATACGAGCTCTTTACAGGCTTAGCCTCGAGATTATTTTCGATATTATCGATAAGAAAACTCTCACCTTCGCGATAAGTTCTGCCTGCTATTCCCTCTGTTATAACCATCTTATTATGTTTCACCTCAGCAGTTTTAGCTTGAGGTATAAGCACTTCATCCTCTACTAAAGCTATATTGCATAACTCAAATTGTAAAAGATTTTCTGCAGCTTCTACCGTATATTCACAGACTTCTTTTTCATCTGTAAGCCCTTTAAAATCAAGGGCTACTTCATGTAAGTTTTCAATAATTTTTTCTTTTTCTTTAAGCTCGGTCATATCCATTTGTATGGAAAGAATACCCTCTTCTCCCTCGGGCAGATTAACCTTTGTCTCGTTAAGGCGCACATAATATCTCTCCCCGTTTTTTCTGCGGCTGCTCCCCGTAAACTCCAGGGTTTCCCCTGCGATAATTCTTTCAATATTTTTGCGGGCTTTTTCCTTGAATTCAGGGGGGGTTAATTTCTCTAAAGCACTGCTCCCCACCAGCTCTTCCTCGCTAAAACCTGTCATCTCACAGAGACTATCATTTATTTCAAGAATAGTTCCCTCGCTATCTTCCAGCATAATACCCACAGGAGCAGTCTCAAATATCTTGCGATACTGCTCTTCCCTAATTCTTAATTCCTCTTCCATTTCTTTTCCCTCAGTTATATCACGGGCAAAAACAAACTCATATTCCTCATCTTCATACTGGAAGTACTGGCTGACAACACTGGCCGGGAAAACTTCTCCTTCAGAAGTTATAAATCTTCTTTCATAGGAAAGCGAATTGTTTTGCTTTATTTGCTGCCAGAATTTTTCATATTCTATAAAGTCCTCATCCACTACAAATTCAGCCATATTCATATTTTGAATCTTTTCAGAAGAATAACCTATCTTATTACTCACATGTTCATTAGCATATAAAATTTCTCCTTCAGGAGTAATTCTGAATATCATCATATCAGCATTATCTAAAGAAAACTTTGTCATCTTCAGCTCTTTCTCGGCCTTTTTTCGCTCCGTTATATCCTGTACTATACCTAAAGAACGGATAATATTTCCTTCATCATCTTTTGTATGAACACATTTTTCCCAGACAAAGCGCACCTCGCCGTTATCTCTGCGTACTATCCGGTGCTCTATTTCATAACCAGTTTTTCCTTGTTCTACAGAGGTTGAATAGGCTTCATCGACAGCTTCTCTATCATCTGGATGGACAGCTTCCAAAAAAGCTTCATAGGTGGCCTCAAATTCTTGTGGTTCCAGGCCAAATATTTGATAAACTTCGTCAGACCAGGCCAATTCATTTCTTTCTAAATTCAATTCCCAGGTACCCAGATTAGCAATATCCTGCGAACTTTCAAGAAATCGCTGGTTTCTTTGCAGGTCGTTTAAAATTTCTTTTCTTTCTGTTATGTTTTCATGAGCAACAACAGCCGCAAAGGGAGCCTCGCCCTGAAAAGGTGTAACTCTCATTTTAAACCATCTTTCTCCTTGGGGCGAATGACAGGGATATTCTAAAGAAAAAGCTTCCTTTTCCCCTGAAATGACAGATTTTATACCCTGCAGGGCATCTTCGGCTTTTTCTGCTCCTGCGATTTTGGCCTGCTCTATTATTTGCAGATAATTACTCCCTTCACCTGACTGTTCAGGAGCCAGATCATTCTCCTTAAAAAATTTATCCCCGGCTCCATTAGTGTAAATGATAGTGCCCTCTTCATCTATTACAGCTATATTGGCAGAAAGAGAATCCAGAGAAGATTGTATAAATTCCACCTGGCGTCCCAGTCTATTATTTAACATTATATTTTCAAGCTGATTTTCTATTGAAAGCTTGAATTCTTTCAACAAATTTTTCTCTTTCTGAGAAAAACTTCGAGGCCCACTATCAACTACACATATTGTGCCGAATACTTCCTGATTCTGAGGATAAAATATTGGCACCCCTAAATAAGAAATAAAGCCCAGATCAAGCTCTATACTATCCTGCCATTTTTCTATTTTACGAGCATCATTAATCTCTACCATTTCCTGCTTTTCCACTGGCTCATGACAGTAAATTTCTGCTAAATCTATTACATCTCCCTCGACTATTTCAATCTCCTCGTCACTGCCGGTCATTAAAATTTTCGCTTTATCCCCGGTAATTTGGGTGATAAAACCGGCCTCAACTTTCATCATATCAGCAAGGAGATTTGTCATTCTCTGCCAGTTATTTTTAGTTTTTTGTGAAATTGTAAAATCTACTTTCAATTCCATACCCCCCCTTTAAACAGACCGTATTGTCACTAATATTAGCCTTACCAGGTTTTTATGCTTGTTCAGGAGAGCATTCTCCCCTGCCTGCCGTTGTGAACGATAAATCTTCTATTCAACTTATTCGCAAGAATCTAGCCATTTTTATTGTCTGATGCTCTTCATGGAGTTCTGCTACTAATCTGTTTTAATTCTGCATTTATTCTGCATATATTTTGCTCTTATATATGTTACTATCCTGCTATGTCTGCTCTTATGTTTGTTCTTATGTCTGCTCTGGCTCTGCTGTCATGATCTCGGTAAACTGCTCCACCAGATAGGGGTCAAACTGGCTTCCGGCACAGTCTTTTAGTTCTGTTAGAGCTTCCTCCTGGCTCAGGGCTTTTTTGTAGGGTCTGCCATTTGTCATGGCATCGTAGGCATCAACAATAGAGATAATTCTGGCCAGCATTGGAATCTCCTTCCCGGCCAGGCCCTGGGGATAGCCATCGCCATCCCAGCGTTCGTGATGGGATAAAATCTCTTCAGCTACCCCGGTAAAATCTTCGGTGGCAACAGCTATTCGATAGCCTTTTTCCGGATGTTCCTTTATGATCTCCCACTCCTCAGGGGATAAATCTCCCGGTTTTGTCAGGATATCTTCCGAAATCGTCACCTTACCGATATCATGGAGAGATGCAAGCAGGCTTAGCCTGTTGATATCCACCTCTGTAAGGGCGATTTTTTCTCCCAGCCTTTGAGCCAGATTGGCCATGCGGATGGCATGCTCTGCTGTTTCGTTGCTTTTAGCCTCCAGGGTGCTGAGCAGGTTGTTAACCAACCTGCTTTTAGCACTTCTGTCCTGGGTCAACTTATCCTGAGCCATTTTATTTTCTGCTTCCCGGAGCACTCCATAGATATCCTGACCCATTTCGGTTTTGCTGGCAGCGCCCATTCCCAGGGATAGAGGAAGCTGTTCCTCCCTAATTTCTATCTCGCCGCACTTATTTCTGATTCTTCTGCGCACAGCTTGAGTTTCCTGGAGAGTTGTCCGGGGCAGGAGAGCAATAAATTCATCCTCTCCCCAGCGGCCCAGGATATCATTCTGTCTCAGGCTGGACCTCAGGATTTCTCCTGCCCTCACTAAAACTTCGTCTCCCATCTCATAACCGTAAGAATTGTTGATCAGGCTGAGGCCGTTGATATCAAACATCATAACGCTTAAGGGCAGCTGCCGTTGACTGTTGAGTCTCTTTATTTCTTCTTCCATAAAAAAGCGGTTATATAAATCAGTCAGATCATCATGAAAACTCATATGCTTGATCTTTTCTTCTCTTTCCAGCCGCTCACTGATATCCCGAACAAAGGCCAGAATATAATGTTTCCCAGTAATCTCAATCTTCCCGGTAGATATTTCAACCGGAAAAGTGGTCCCATCCCTGCAGCAGTGTTCTCTTTCCAGGAGCTCTCGCTGCCCGGGCTGCCAGCTTTTCCACTGCTCAATAATCAAATCCCGTCTGTAAATACCTGTGTCCCCGGGATGAAGATCAAATACCGTCATATCCAGAATTGCCTCCTGGCTGTAGCCCATCTTCTGCAGGACAGCTTCATTCACTTCGATGATATTCCCTTCCACGTCGTGGAGGTAGATCATTTCAAAATAATTATTGATCATGGTAAAGTATTTTTTTTCAGCTTTTCGCCGGGCCATTTCCGCTTTTTTCCGCTCGGTGATGTTTTCATGAGCAACAACAGCTCCCCGCTCAACTGCAGCTTCACCTTTACCCTCACTGCTCTTGTTCTCTCCTAAACGATGGGGAGTTACTCTGCCGATAAACCACCTTTTTCCCTGAGGAGAATGACAGGGGTATCCCATTTCAAACTTATCTCTTTTACCCTGAATAACTTCCCGGATTCCCCGGGCAAATTTCTCTGCGTTTTCCTGCTCCTCTCCGCCAGCTTTTCTGCATATCTCTAAATAGTTTACTCCCTCTGCAACTTTTGTCATTTCAGCCCCATTATTTCTGGCAAAATTTAACCAGGGCTGATTAACCTGGGTAATGAAGCCTTTTTCATCCAGCACACAGATATTAGCAGTTAAAGAGTTTAAAGTAGTCTCAAGCTTTTCCCGGGATTTTTTCAGTTCCTGTTTGTACTGATATTCCCGGGTTACATCAGAAAAGACCAGCACTACCCCGGAAATATTCCCGGAAAAATCCCTGATGGGGGCAGCGGAATCGGCTATCTGCCGCCTTTTACCGTCTCTGGCAATCAGGGTGGTGTCATTGGCCAGCCCTACAATATGTCCTTTATCCAGCACCTTCTTTGCCGGATTTTCCACCTTTTCTCCTGTTTCAGCGCTGATAATCTGAAAAACCTCATTCAAATTCCGGTTTTCAGCTTCATTGAAATCCCAGCCCGTCATTTCTTCTGCTGCCTGGTTCATCATCTTCACTTTGCCTTTTTTGTCGGCAGAGATAACACCATCTCCAATACAATAAAGGGTGGTAAAAAGCTCATTCCGGGTAACTTTCAGGGATTTTTCATAGTTTTTTCTTTCAATTATATCAGCCAGCAGCCGGGCTGCTATAGTCAGCATATTCTGCTCTTCTGCTAAAAATTTTGCTTCTTTGCTTATTTCACCTGCTTCATTTTTACCTGCTTCTTTCATATTTTTTTCTGCTGCTCCATCTCTCTCCTCTATGCTTTCCTGCTCTTCTGACTGAGCTTCTCTTTTTTCTCCCTTTTTCACCCACTCTTCCTGATGATAGCAAACCTCTATCTTTCCCACTATATCTTCTCTAATGATAATTTCCTCCACCAATCTGTTGTCGCTGCTTTCAAAGTCTTCAGAGCTGAATTCCTGACCTCGAAAGACAATCCTGGCAGCAGCTCTTGCTGGACAGCGGAAATGCTCCGGCAAAAAATCAGCCACCTGACTGAAAATATCCGGCAGTTTCAGCGATCTGTCTGCCAGCAGGCTGCTGATCCAGAAAAGACAGGAAAGTTCCTTAACCCTCTCCTGCAAAGAAGTCCTGGTCTCTGCCAGCCTTTGATTCTGACAGTATACCTTGAGTTGAAGTTCGATCATTTCCCGGAATTCCTCAAGCAGCTCTTCAATTTCTGGAGAATAATAATTTTTTTCCCGGTCCAGCAGACAGAGGGTACCATAGGGACTGCCGTCCGGCCAGTTAATCGGGAGACCCAGATAAGAAATCATTCCCAGCTCAATATCGGGATTCTCACGCCAGTTCTCATCCTCCAGGGCGCTGGGGATCTTGAGCTTCTCTCCCGAGTTTATTACCGTTTCGCAGTAAAGTCCTGCCATCTCCT